>CAILKA010000641.1 GCA_903834645.1 uncultured beta proteobacterium | reverse complement strand
GGCCGCTGCTGGACCCCTTCTGCGGCGCGGGCACGATCGCCATCGAGGCGGCACAGATCGCCTGCGGCATCGCGCCGGGCCTGGCGCGGCGCTTCGCCTTCGAGCGCCAGCTGCCCTTCCGGCCGCACCTGGCTGCGTGGCAGGCGCTGCGCGAGGCGGCGCGTGCGCGCGTGCACGCCCCGGCCGTGGCCGTGCACGCCGGCGACGTGAGCTTTCGCATGACCGACTTCGCGCAGCGCAACGCCGAGCGCGCGGGCGTGGCGCACGCGATCTCGTTCAAGGCGGGCGATGCGCTGCAGCGCCCGCCGCCGGCCCCGCAGGGCGTGCTCATCATGAACCCGCCCTACGGCGAGCGCATCGTGCCCAAGGGGCGCGGCTCTGCAGGGGCCATGCCCGCGCCGCGGGCCGGGCGCGAAGGCTTCGAGGAAGACGGCGCCGCGACACCCGAAGGCGGCCCGGACCCGGCCGACGCGTTCTACGCGGGCCTGGCCGCGCACTGGAAGCGCCACTACACGGGCTGGACCGCCTGGGTCCTCAGCCCCGACCCTCAGCTGCCCTCGCGGCTGCGCCTGAAGGAGAGCCGGCGCGTGCCGATGTGGAACGGGCCGATCGAGTGCCGGCTCATGCGCTTCGAGCTGGTGGCGGGCTCGGCGCGGCGCTGAGCGCCAGCCACGCCAGCAGCGCCAGCGGCGCGGTGTCGGCGCGCAGCACGCGCGGGCCCAGGCTCACGGGCACGAAGCCGGCGGCGCGCGCCGCGGCCTCCTCCTGCGCCGTCAGGCCCCCTTCCGGGCCACTGAGCGCCAGCACATCCAGGCTCGGGGGCTGCGCACCGTCACCGGCCCCGGCAGCCGCCGCGCCCCCATCCCAGCCCGCGAGGACGTGAGCGACCGGATCGGCCGCAGGCGACAGGCTCAGCAGCACGCGCTGCCCGGCCGCAGCGCGCGGCAGCGCCTCGCACCAGGCCGTGAGATCCGATACCGGCGCGAGCGCAGGCACCACCGCACGGCCGCACTGCTCGGCCGCCGCCGCGGCCACGGCCTGCCAGTGCAAGCCACGCCGCTGCGCGCGCTCGGCGTCCAGGCGCATGACGCTGCGCGCGCACTGCAGCGGCTGGATCTGCGCCACGCCGAGCTCGGTGGCCTTCTCCACGAGAAAGTCCATGCGCTCGTTGGCCGGCATGCCCACGGCCAGGGTCACCTGCAGCGCGAGTTCGGGCAGCACCGGCCGAGGCGGGCCCACGCGCACCACCACGGCGCGGCGACCCATCTCGAGCACCCGCGCCTCGTGCTCGCCGCCGCGCCCGTCAAAGAGGTGGACCGCGTCACCCGGCTGCACGCGCCTGACCTGCGCATGGCGCGCGGCCGACTCGGGCAACTCGAACTGCGCGCCCTCCACCAGCGGGACGCTCACGTGCAAGCGGATCGACACGATGTGCGGCTCAGTCGCTCACCTGGACGCCCGGCACCCCGCGCCCCGCCAGCGCCGCCTCGGCCGCCAGCGCCACCTCGGCCAACCGCGCGTCGGTGCCGCCGGGGGCCGTGAGCATCAGCCCCACGGGCAGCTCCCCCGGGGCGTGGCACGGCAGGCTGAAGGAGCAGCCATCCAGGAAGTTGGCTACGATGGTATTGCGCAGCAAGAGCGCATTGGTGCGAAAGAAGGCCTCGTCGCTGGCCAGCAGCGGCTCGATGGCGGGTGCGGTGATCGGCACCGTCGGGCACACGAGTGCATCGAAAGGCGCGAGCCGGGCCTGCATGCGCGCGATCCAGTCGCGCCGGCGCTGCAGGATGCGCAGGTAGTCGGCCGCGCTGACCGCTTCGCCCAGGGCGATGCGCGCGGCCACGCGAGGGTCGAAGGCCTCGCGCCGGGCCTGCATGTCGGCGCGGTGCGTGGCCCAGGCCTCCACCGCCGACAGGCCCCCCGGGGCGTTGATGGCGGCGATCTCGGCGAGTTCGGGCAGCGGCTCCTCCACCACCTGGGCCCCGGCCGCCGAAAGCGCCGACAGGGCGCGCGAGAAGGCCGAGGCCACCGCGGGCTCGAGCGCATCGAGCACCACCGTGCCGGGCAGCACGAGCCGCACGCCCGCCAGCGTGCGCGCGCGCACCGGCAGCGGCGCGCCGGCGATCACGCCGTCCACGACCAGGCAGTCGGCCACCGTCGGGGCCATCGCGCACACGGTGTCGAGCGTGTGCGACAGGGGGAAGGCCCCTTGCAGCGGCACGCGCGACTGCGTGCTCTTGAAGCCCGTGACGCCGCACAGCGCAGCGGGCACGCGGATCGAGCCGGCGGTGTCCGAGCCCAGGGCTGCGGCGACGATGCCGAGCGCCACCGACACGGCTGCGCCCGAGGACGAGCCGCCCGGGATGCGGGCGAGCGTGGCGTCGCAGGGGTTGCGCGGCGTGCCCAGGTGCGGGTTGATGCCCACACCGGAGAACGCGAACTCGGTCATGTTCGTGCGCCCGATGAGCGCCGCTCCCGCGGCGCGCAGCCGCGCCACGGCCACCGCATCGGACGTCGCAGGCGGGTCCTCGCGGCGCAGCCGCGAACCCGCGGGCGTGGGCTCGCGAGCCACGTCGAAGAGGTCCTTCACCGACACCGGCAGGCCCGCCAGCGGCCCCGCGCTGAGCCCCGCACGCGCCAAGGCGTCGGCGTGCCGCGCCGCCTCTCGCGCCGACTCCTCGTGCAAGGCCGTGAAGACGTGCGCGGCAGCGCTGTCGCGGGCACGGCGCAGCGCCGCCTCCACGCGCGCGGTGTAGGAGCAGCTGCCATCGGCAGCCTGCGCGTGCCCACGCGCGATCAGGCCGGCGCGCGGTGCGTGGCCGCCGGGAGCGGGGCGGTCGGAATCGGTCTTCATGGCTGCCATTTTCGCCGCAGCACCTGGCTGCCGGGTGGATGCGTCGAGATGCGTCGCGGAGCGACGAGGTGCGACCAGGTACGGCCACTTGCCGCGGCCCGGGCCCTTGCGCTCAGGCCAGGCCCCGCGCGAGCGCGGCGTGCACGATGTCGCGCGTGTACTCGGCGGCCACCTCGGCGACGAAACGGCCGAAGTCCACGTGCGCCGTGTCGTCGGCGCGATCGGAGATCGTCCTCATCACCACAAGAGGAACGTCGAAGTCAGCGCACACTTGTGCCATCGCCGCCCCCTCCATTTCGACGGCCAACGCGTCGGGCAGGGCAGCACGCAGCGCCTGGCTCTCGGCAGCCGAGGACACGAAGCGGTCGCCACTGATGACCAGGCCCGTATGCAGCAGCGTGGCAGACAACCCGAAGCCCGCGAGCATGGGGTGCGGGGCCCGGAGCACCTCGCGCGCCGCCTGCTCGAGCAACGCGCGGCGCGACACCTCGGTGGCAAAGCGCGCCCGGCCCGTCAGCGGCACCTCCCAGCGCGGGAACAGGGGCGAGACGTCCAGGTCATGCTGCAGCAGCGCATCGGCCACGACCACGTCCCCCACACCCACCCCGGCCCCCAGGCCGCCGGCCACCCCGGTGAAGAGCACGCTGCGTGCGTGGAAGCGGTCGATGGCCAGGGCCGCGGTGGCGGCGGCCGCCACCTTGCCGATGCCGCTGAGCACGAGCACGGCCGGCCGCCCGTCCAGCTCGCCCACGTGGAAGTCACGCCCGGCGCAGCGCTGCACGCGCGCGCCGGCCAGCAGGGGCAGCAGTGCGCGCAGCTCCTCGCGCATCGCGCTGACGATGGCCAGGCTCATCGCGCGCCGCCTGTCACGTTCAGCCGGGCGCCGACCCGCGCAGGAGCCAGCGGCCCGCCCGAGGACGCGTCGGGCGACACATGCAGCACGATCGTGCCGAAGGCGGTGCCGCTCATGCGTGCGTCGGAGGTGCGCACCATGTCCTTCACGCCCGATTGCGCGAGCTTCTTAGGGATGGGCAGGCAGTATGGCCGAGTCGATGCGCAGTCGCCCTCGCTGCTGCTGCAACGTACGCTGCAGCAGCGACACGGCCGCATACACCGCAGAGATCGTCGGCATGGGTGTCGCAGTGATGCGGCCCAGCTCCAGCACTGCAGCCACCAGTGCATCGAGCTCGAGCGCGCGACCGTTTTCCACATCCTGCAGCATCGACGTCTTGTGCGCGCCCACCGCCTCGCCACCTGTAATGCGCTTCTCCAGTGGCACCATGAACTCCACGCCCAGGCTCTCCCCGACGGCCTGAGCCTCAGCCATCATCGCTGCGACCAACGCACGCGTCGGCGCAAAGCGGCAGATGTCCTCGAGCGTCGCGTGCGTCAGAGCCGAGATGGGGTTGAAGCTGACGTTGCCCCACAGCTTGACCCAGATCACGCCACGTATGTCCTTGCTGATCGGAGCCTTGAACCCGGCCCTCGTCAGCGCCCGGGACAGGGTTTCGATGCGCTCGCTGCGCCCGCCATCTGGCTCCCCCAGCGTGAAGCGGTTGCCCTCCAGCACCCGCACCAGGCCGGGCTGCACCAGGGGTCCACGCTCTCCAGTCGCCGCCCCTCGTAGGGCCCCGCCAGCCGGTGGAAGTACCACCAGGGCACACCGTTGATCATCGACACCACGGACGTCCGCGGGCCGAAAAGCTCGCGAAGCTGCGGCAGCAAGTCGACCAACTGGTGCGCCTTGACGGTCAGTAGCACCGCATCCTGCGGACCGGCCTCGGCCATGTGCTGCACAGCCTTGGCGGTAGGCGCGTGCAGTTCCTGGCCGTCCTCCTCGATCAGGCGGAATCCGTGAGCGCGGATCGCCTCGAGGTTGCGGCCTCGTGCAATGAAGGTCACGTCCTCGCCCGCCGCCGCGAGGCGGGCGCCAAGGTAGCCGCCGATCGCGCCGGCGCCGACGACGGCGATCTTCATGTACGACCCTTCGTCAAGCCTCGGGGTCGGCGAGCACTTCTGCCAATTGCACGCGCCGGCCTTCGCGGGCCGAAATGATCCCGGCGCGAATCACGCCGAGCGAACGGGTGGCATATTCGCCGCCTGTCTCAGGCACCCCCTGCCCACGCACTGCAGCTGCGAACTCTTCGAGTTCGTCGACGAAGGTGTCGTTCTTGGTGAACGGCACCGCTTCTGCCTGCTCGGTGCCGCGCTTGATGAAGCGCAGGCCGCCACGAAGGTCGTAATAGGCGCTGGCTTCCTTGCCGTAGATGTTCATCACGTAGTTCTCGGTGGCCGATGCGTAACTCGCATTGACGGTCGAGAGCGCGCCGTTCTCATGCTGCAGCAAGAGCGAGGCCACATCGGGGTTGTCGCCCGGTAGCACCAGTTGCGCAGACTGCCCACTGACCGCCGTGATCGGCCCCATCAGGTACTCGAGCACGTCGACGTAGTGCACGCCAATCTGCAGCATCACGCCGCCCGGCATGCCGGCAGCCTGATAGCGCCATGAACTGAGGTCGATCTTGCCCAGGCGGTCACGGCTGATGTTGGCTTCTGCGTTGACCAGCTTGCCGAACACCCCGGCGTCGATCTGCTGCTTGATCCAGCGGAACTGGCTCTCTCGACGGCGCTGGTAGCCCAGCGCCAGCACGACGCCGGCCTTGCGGCAGGCCTCGGTGATCGCACGTCCTTCCGACAGGGTATTGGCAATCGGCTTGTCGAGGAACACGTGCTTGCCGGCCTCAGCGGCTTGTCGCGTCGTTTCCAGGTGGACGTTGTTGGGCGTGGTGTTGATGATGGCGTCGATCGACGGGTCGGCCAGGATGGCCTCGTAGCTGCTGGCTGCGGTGCAGCCGTACTTCGCGGCAAAGGCGGCGCGCTTGTCTTCCGAACGGGTGTAGCAGGACCGGATGACAAACTTGTCCGAACGCTGCATGGCATCGGCCAGCACATCGGACCACCAGCCCATGCCAAGGCAGGCCACGTTGATGGGTGCGAACGACATCAGGTTGTTCTCCAGCTGAGGGGTGGGGAATTTGGCAGTCTTCTGCGAGTCAAGACGCGGCTTGCCTCGGTGCGAACCTGAGCGGGCAGTTCAAGACGCGTCATGAAAGAACTTCAAGAGGTTGAGGGCCTCGACGTTCGAATTCCGGAAAGCCGCGGGGTCGAACGACGCGTCGCCGAGGCGGGCATGACCAGGCAACCCGGCAAGTAGCGCGTCGTCGACATTCTTGAACCCCATGGCCCACTCGCTGAACATGCGAGCTTCGATCTCGCCTTCGTCGAGCGTGAGGATGGTGTGGTGGCGCTTGTCTTTCCGGATCTTGTCGTACAGGGCGCGCACCTCGCGTTTGTCGCCTTCGAGCATCTGGATGAAGCGTCCGGTTTCCGAGTCGGCCGAATACCGGTAGATCAGCATGCCGGTGAGGCCCCGCGCGGTGTTCCTTTCGCGGCTGAAGGAGAGGAGCGCCTCGAGTTCGGCGGCATCCATCGGCTTTTTCGCCTG
>CAILKA010000640.1 GCA_903834645.1 uncultured beta proteobacterium | reverse complement strand
GCCGGATCGAGAGCGGATCGAGAAGGGATCGGGAGTGGGCGTGCTGGGGTGGGGGCGGGCGGGTGCTGGGCGGGGCGGGCATGGAGGGGCGCCGAGGAGCGGAGGGCTTCGGGCCAGCGCGCGCAGCGCGCATCCACTTCTGACTCGCCGCTGGTGTTTGAGCGCAGCGAACCGCAGGTGAGCGAAGCGAGTTCGGCGGCGGGGCCCGAAGGCCGAGCACCGCAGGGGAGCCGGCCTGGAGGGCCGGCCGCCCCGATGGCCCGTCCTGCCCGGCGCCCGCCCGCCGCGCGCGGGAGAGGCCCTGAGCACCGCCCGCCGAACCGCGAGCAAGCGCCCTGAGCCCAGCCTACCCCGCTGCCCGCATCGCCTGCGCCCGCAACTCCATGGCCCGCTGCGCCGCGGGCCGCGCCATGCAGCGCGCGTGCCACGCGCTCACGTTCGGGTAGGCGTCGCCGCCGAGCTCCTTCAGGCGCGCCAGCACCACCGCCAGGTTCAGGTCGGCCACCGTGAAGCGCCCGGCCACGAGCCACTCGCGGCCCGCGAAGACCTGCTCGGCGATCGCGAGCTTCTTGCCGATCGTCTCCATCGCACCAGCCACCGCCTCGGGCCTGCGCTCGGCCTCGGGCAGGTAGACGGTGTGCTGGAACCAGATGCGCGTCTGGCTCTCGATCTCGGAGGCGGCCCAGAAGGTCCATTGCAGGATGTGCGCCTCCTCCTCGAAGCCGGCCGGTCCCAGGCCGCCCGCGCCGTAGCGCTCGGCCAGGTACAGGTTGATCGCCAGCGACTCGAACACCACCACCCCGTTGTCGTCGATCACGGGAATGGCGCCGTTGGGGTTGAGCGCGAGGAAGCCAGGCTCCTTGATGGCGGGGTCGTTGAAGGAGAGCTTGATGTGCTCGTAGGGCAGGCCGAGCTCTTCGGCACACCACAGCGTGCGCACGGCGCGGGAGGCGGCAATGCCGTAGATCTTCAGGGTCATGGCAGGCAAGGGAGATGGATGAGGAAGGCGTGATGGTGCCAGCCTTCGCGCACGCGTCGGCCAGGGCGGGGGGCTGCGTTTTCCCGAGTTGGCGAGCCTGGGCTGGCGGCGCTACCTTGAGGGGCGGGAGGCACCACACACATGCCCGCACGCTCGCTCTCGATCGGCGCGCGCACCCTCACGCTCGACGCGCGCCCGGACCGTCTCGACCTGCGTGACCTGCGCTACCAGCCCGCCCTGGGCCACCTTGCCCCGCGCTTGCCCGACGACACCCGGCTCCCCGCCCTGCTGGCCGCCTGCGCCCAGGCCGGCCTCGTGCTCGACCAAGGTGTGGAAGGCGCCTGCACGGGCTACGGGCTGGCGGCAGTGATCAACCACCTCCGGTTCCTGGCCGCGCACGAACGCGGCCAGGCGCCGCCCCCGCGCGTGAGTCCGGCGATGCTCTACCGGCTCGCGCGGCTGTACGACGAATGGCCAGGCGAGGACTACGAGGGCTCGAGCTGCCGCGGCGCGCTCAAGGGCTGGCATCGCCACGGCGTGTGCCAGGAAGCGCTGTGGCCCGCCGAGCGGCCGGTCGAGACCGCGGCCGACCGAGACGACCCGCTGGGGAACTGGGACGTGGACGCACTGGGCTGCACGCTGGGCGTGTACTACCGCGTCGAGGCGGGCTCGGTGGTGTGCCTGCAGGCGGCCCTGCGCGACACCGGCGCGGTCTACGCCTGCGGCACGGTGCACGAAGGCTGGGCCGTCGCCTCAGGGCCCCTGGCGGGCTCGCATGCCGAACTGCCCACCATCGCCCACCTTGCCGAGCCGCGCCAGCCTGGTGTGCATGCCTACGCCCTCGTGGGCTACGACGAGGGCGGCTTCATCGTGCAGAACTCCTGGGGTGCACGCTGGGGCGCGGGCGGCTATGCACGGCTGCCCTATGAAGCCTGGGTCGCGCATGGCGAGGACGCGTGGGTCTTCACGCTGGGTGTGCCACGCCGCGCAGGCAGGGCCGCCGCGAACTTCGGGGCGGCCCGCTCTCCACGCTACCGCGTGGCCCGGGGTGGCTCCCCCACACGCCGCGCCAGCTCGGCCGCCACCGGTCCGGGCGTGGGAGAAGGCGCCTGGAGCGTACAGGGCCCCGAGGCGGCGGCCGGCCACATGGTGGTGCTGGACCGGGGCTTTGCCACGCGGCGCGACATCACCGCGCTCGACGCCGGCGAGTGCCTGGCACGCACCGCCTTCGAGCAGCCGCTGGCCTGGCTGCGCGCGCAGCGTTCGCGCAAGCTGCTCGTGTACGTGCACGGCGGGCTCAACAGCGAGGCAGCCGCGCTGGCGCGCGCACGCCAGCTCGCCCCGCATGCGCTCGAGCAGGGCATCTACCCACTCTTCCTGGCGTGGCGCACCGGTCCGCTGGAGACGGTGGGCGACCTGCTGGAGGAGACGCTCGCGCGCGCCACAGGCTCAACCGGTGAGCCCCATGCGCCGCCTGTGCCCGCGACGGGCCGCGACTGGCTCGGCCAGCTCAACGAGCGCACCGACCGGCTGCTCGAGGCGCTGCTGCGCCCCCCGGGGCTGGCGCTGTGGGGCCAGATCAAGCTCAATGCCGAGCGTGCGAGCCATCACCCCGAGGGGGGCGTGCGCACGCTCGTGGCGCAGTGGCGCGCCCTGCACGCGCAGCTGCCCGGCGGCCTGGAGCTGCACCTGGCCGGCCACTCGGCTGGCGCGATCGTGATCGGCGCGATGCTGGGCGTGCTGCGCGAGGCGCACTTGCGCGTGCGCACGTTGCGGCTGCTGGCCCCCGCGTGCACGACGCGCTTCGCGCTCGACACCTACGCGGCGGCAGTGCGCGATGGAACCCTCGATGCGCGCCACTGGCATGTGCACCAGCTGTCACATGCCAACGAGCTGCGCGACCACGTGGGGCCGTACCGCAAGTCGCTGCTGCTGCTCGTCTCGCGCACCCTCGAGGATGCGCACAAGACACCGCTGCTGGGGCTCGAGGCGAGCTTCGACGCCCGCACCGCACGCGCTGCGGCCGCCGACGGCATGTGGTCACGCCAGGGCGTGGACGACGTGGCGCAGTGGCTCGACTTCTGGCGCGCCCTGGGCACCGATGCGACGAACCGCCACGTGCTGCGCGCGCCCACCGTCTCCACGGGCGCCGGGCGGATGGCTGCCTCGCACGGCTGCTTCGACAACGCGGTGGACGTGATGGGCGACGTGCTCGGCGGCGTGCGCGATCCCGATAGCCCGACCCGGCTGCGCATCGCCCGGCTGGATTGACGCCACGACCGGGCCGCCCCGGACTTGTGCGAGAGCGGGCGGTACAGCGGTGAACCTGGCTGACCTTCCGGGCTGATCAAGAGGCAGGCGCAAGAGGCAGTCGTAAAAGGCAAGCGGAGGCTCAGCGCTCGAGCGAGTCGATTGCGCTCGTGCAACGGCTTCCTCCCACGTCCGAGCAGACTGCCCCCCAAGGATGACCGATGGCGCTGTGCGAGGTCTCCAACGAGACTGGGCACCAGGACGGAACGGCCTCTGCAGCCCTCGGGCGAACGGGTCACCGGACCGGTTCCTGACGTCCTTTTCGTCACCTCATCCACAGGAGTTGCTTCATGCGTGCACTGTTCCAAGCGTTCTGGCAAGAAGAAGATGGCGCTGCCGCCATTGAATACGCGCTCATCGCCGCGCTCATTGCCATCGCCATCGTCGGCGGCGCCACGGCGCTGGGCACTGAGCTCGACGGCGTGTTCACGCGCCTGGTCACGGCGATCCCCGGCGGCGCGGTCTGACCTGCACCGGTCACCAGAGCGTCTTCGTACACGGCGGGCTGCAGCGCGGATGTCGACCTGGATCGGGACGGGAGCGCTACTCGCGCTGCTGCTCGCGGCGAGCGCCACCGACGTGCGCACGCGCCGCATCCCGAACGCACTGGTGGTGACCGGCGCCCTCCTGGGCCTCGGCCTGCAGGCTGCCTGGCCTGCGGGCCGGGGCCTGTTCGAGGTCTCATCGCCCGGAGCCATCGGGGTGAGCGCGGCGCTGCTGGGTGCCACCGTGCTGCTGGCCGCGGGCGTGGTGCTGTGGCGCACGGGGCTGTTCGGCGCGGGTGATGCCAAGCTCCTTGCGGCCGTCGGCCCCTATGTCGGCCCGGCAGGGGTGCTGCCGGTGCTCTTCTACACCCTGGTCGCTGGCGGCGTGCTGGCGCTCGTCGCGGCCGCCTTGCGCCACGCTCAGGCCTGGCGCGCCACGCGCCCAACCGCCGCATCGGCAGCCGGCTTGGATGCGCCCGTGCGCCTGCCGTACGCGCTGGCCATCGCAGCCGGCGCCCTGGCCCATGTCGGCCCCGGCGTGCTCGCGCTCGCACGGGCCGGTCCATCCGGCTGAGGCCTGCACGCGCCACCACCGGCGCGCCCTCGCCACGCCCCCTCCTCCTGCGACCCACCCCACTGACTCACACCCATGAAACACACTCGAGCCCTGATCGTGCTGGCGCTGGCGCTGCTGGCCGGCCTCGTGTCGGTCACGCTGGCCGCACGCTGGATGAGCGGCCACAAGACGCCCGGTGCGCACATCGCCGTGGCCGCGCGCGAGATCGACCTCGGCACGGCGCTCGACGCCACGGCCATCACGACGCTTGCCTGGCCGGGTGGTTCGCTGCCTGAGGGCGCCTTCCCCGATCCGGCCGCGCTGCAGGGGCGCGTGGTGCGCACGTCGCTCGCCCGCGGCGAGCCGATCCTCGCCTCCAAGCTCGCCCCGGTGGGCGCTCGCGGCGGCCTGGCTGCAGCCATCGGCGAGGGCCGGCGCGCGATCACGGTGCGCGTCAATGAGGTGATCGGCGTGGCGGGCTTCGCGCTGCCGGGCAACCTCGTGGACGTGATGGTGCACACCACGGTGGACGACGACAAGCGCGGCAGCGGCGCGCCGCTGTCCAAGATCGTGCTCGAGGGCATCCTCGTGCTGGCAGTGGCGCAGGAGGCCGGCCGCGACGAGACGCGGCCCAAGGTGGTCAACGCGGTCACGCTGGAAGTCACGCCGCAGCAGGCCGAGCTGCTCGACGTGGCACGCAGCGTGGGCAACCTCTCGCTCGTGCTGCGCAACCCGGTGGACCGGCGCGAGGCAGCCACTGCCGGCATGGGCAAGGCCGATCTCTTCGGCGCGCCCGGCAGCCCCGTGCCGGTGGCCGTGCGCACTGTGGCGACGCGACCCGCAGCTGGCCCGGTGTCGCGGGCACGCGCCCCGGCCCGGGCTCCTGCTCCCGCTCCCGCTCCCGCTCCCGCTCCCGTTCCCGTTCCCGCAGCGGCCCCTTCGCGTCCGCCCGCCCCCACCGAACCGCCCACGCGTATCGAGGTGATCCGCGGCGTATCGCGCACCACGGTCGAGCTCTGATCGCCGCCCCGCCGCCGGGGCCCGTGGCCCCGGCCCCTCACGCCCTTCATCTGTCCCGGAGTTCCATGTCCACGCCCCTGCCTGCCCTGCTGCAAGCCTGCGTCGCGCTCGGCGCGTCCTGGCCGCTCCTGGCCATCGTGCCCGCCCTGGCCAGCGAGACGGCCGCCTCACAGATCCCCGCAGTGGCGCCCGAGCGGGCGGCCACCGAGCCCGTCACCACCGAGGTCGCCACGCCGCTGGCGCTCACGGTGGGCAAGTCCACCGTGCTGCGGCTGCCCGCGCCAGTGGAGCGGCTGTCCATCGGCAACCCGGCGGTGGTGGATGTGACGATGACGAGCCCGCGCGAGCTCTACCTGCTGGGCAAGGGCTTCGGCTCGTCCAACGTGATGCTGTGGCGCGCCGGCGGCGCCGTGACGGTGATCGATGTCACGGTGGCGGTAGACACCGCGACGCTGCAGCGCCAGCTCGCCGCGTTGCTGCCCGGCGAGGAAGGCATCCGCGTCCACGCCGCGGGTGAATCGATCGTCCTGACTGGCACCGTCTCGAGCGCCACCAAGGCCGAGCATGCGGTGGCACTGGCCGACGGCTACGTGCGTGCCTTTGCGCGTGCGCTCGGCCCGGTTGCGCCCGGTCTCGGCGCCGCTGCCCCGGGCGCGGGCGCCTCGGGAGGCGCGGCAGGCCAGGCTGACCCGGGCGGCTACGGGGCGGGGCGCGCAGGTGGGGCCGGCCAGACGCCACGCGTCATCAACCTGATGGCCGTCGTGCAGCCCCAGCAGGTGATGCTCGAGGTGAAGGTGGCGGAGGTGTCGCGCACGCTGCTGGACCAGTTCGGCGTGGGCCTGAACCTGAGCAACGTGGCGGGCAGCGTCACGTGGGGGCTCGTCACATCCAGGCTGCAGGACATCTTCGGCGCGCTGAGCGTGACCAAGAACGGCAACGGCAGCCGCGCCACCGTGGACGGCAAGTTCGACGACGGGCTCGTGAAGATCCTGGCCGAGCCGAGCATCGTCTCGGTGAGCGGCCAGGAGGGCAGCTTCCTGGCGGGCGGCAAGATCTTCATCCCGGTGGCCCGCGCCAACGATGCCGGCGGCACGACCGTGACGCTGGAGGAAAAGGAGTACGGCGTGGGTCTGAAGTTCACGCCCATCGTGCTCGACGGTGACCTCATCCACCTGCGCGTGGCGCCCGAGGTCTCGGAGCTCGCCCGCACGGGCTCGCCCTTCGTCACCACGGGGGGTGCCACGACCGTGCTGCCGAGCTTCACGACGCGGCGCGCGCAGACGAGCGTGCAGCTGCGCGACGGGCAGAGCCTGGCGATCGCCGGGCTCATCAAGAGCAACGCGTCGCAGAACATCTCGCGCTTCCCGTTCCTCGGCGAGCTGCCGATCCTCGGGGCACTCTTTCGCTCCACCGAGTTCCAGAGCGACCGCAGCGAGCTGCTGTTCGTGATCACGCCGCGCCTGGTGCGCACGCTGCCCGCGGGTACCCCGCTGCCCACCGACGGCTTCAACCCCGCCTCGCGCGAGGAGCGGATCTTCGGCGGGCGGCTGGAGGGCACGCCGGCGCCTGTGTCGGCCCCGTCGCGCATGTCGCCCTGATGCCAGGCCAGAGCCGTCCTGGTTCCACCCCTTTGCCCGGAGAGACCACCATGCAAGACCTCCTGCCTCCAGCGGGCGCGCGCGGCCCACACGCCATCACCTTCACGCCAGCGGCGCCGGCGCAAGCCTGCGACCCGCCGGCCCGTCGGAGCCTGGTCGCAACGGCGCTCTTCACGCTCGTCGCGCTGGGCGGCTGCGCCACCGCCTTCGCGCCAGCCGCGCCCACACTCGATGCCCGGCTGGGCAGCGCCACGCGCCAGGCGATGGCGCAACAGGTGCTGCGCCCGCAGGCAGGCGCGGCCGCCACCGATGCCGCAGCACCCTTCGACGGCGTGGCGGCTGTCCACATCCTCGCGCGCCACCGAGAAGGTTTCAAGACACCACCCACCACCTTCAACGTGCTCGGCATCGGCGCGGGCGCGGGCCAGCCGTGAAGCCCCCCTGTGCAGGAGGGCTCATGCCAGCGAGCCGCTCCCCCATGCGCAGACGTCGCCGGGTGCGAGGCGGCATCGCGATCCTGGCCGCACTCGTGCTGCCGCTGCTGGCGGGCTTTGCAGCCCTGGCCGTGGACATCGGCCGGGTCGTCGTCTACCGCACCGAGCTGCAAAGCGCGATGGACGCCTGCGCGCTGGCGGCCTCGGCACAGCTCACGGGCGTGAACGACGCAAGCATCTTCGATGTCGCGCGCGCCCATGCGCTGGCGCTTACCGACCCCGCCCGCGCCGGGGCGGCCGCGCGTGACCCCGTCAGCGTCAACCGCATGCGCTTCCAGCGCGACACGCTCTCGCCCGCGCGCATCCGTGTGGCGTTCAGCAGCACGGCCTCCGGCGGGCCGTGGGTGGAGGCCAGCGCCCTGTCCACCGGAGGGCTCTCGCCCACGGCGGCGCGGTTCGCGCGCTGCAGCTACGCCGACGAGGGCAACACGCTCTTCCTGCTGCCGCTGCTGGGCACCGTCGTTGCGGGGCTGCCGCAGCAGCTCACGGTCTCGGCCAGCGCCACCGCCACGCTGGCGCCCGGGCAAAGCGTGTGCGCGATCCCGGTGGCCGTGTGCAAGGTGGGCGCAGGCACCGCAGCCAACCTCTACGGCCGCACCGTGGGCGAGCGGCTGACCGCGGTCAGCAACCCGGGCTCGGGCTATGGATCCGGGCGCTACGGGTGGCTGGACTTCACGCCCCCGGCCGGGGGGGCCTCGGAGTTGCGCGACCTGCTGAACGGGTCCGGGGCCTGTTCCGTGTCCGCCGGCTCGCAGGTGGGCCAGCCGGGCGTGGTGTCCACGCTCGAGTCGGCCTGGAACGCTCGCTTTGGCGTGTACGCCAGCGCCATGGACCCGGCCAGCGCCAAGCCCGACTTCACCGGCTACAGCTACCCCACGGGCTCCAACCACTATGCCGACTTCGTCGTGCGCAGCGCAGCGCGTGCGCCCTTCCAGGGCGCCGTGGCCAACAACACCACCAAGCTCACGGGTGCCCAGCACGCGAGCCTCGGGCAGCGCAGGCGCGTGGCGGTGGCCGCCATCGTCGACTGTTCGACGTGGGCGGCCTCGGGCTCGGCCCAGCCCCCGATCCTGGACTTCGCCTGCGTGCTGATGCTGGCTCCTGTGCGCAACGGGGGCTCGGCAGCGCAATGGTCGCAGGTGGCCGCGACGATGGACGTGGAGTTCCTGGGCCTGACGCGCACGGCCGGCACGCCCTGCGCCTCCAGCGGCCTGGCCGGCGGCAGCTTCGGGCCCCTGGTGCCCGCCCTGGTGCAGTGATGCGCATGCGCGGTGTGGCCTCCGTCGAGTTCGCCCTCGTGATGACGGTGCTGGTGCCGCTCGTGCTGGGCGCGGTCGAGTTCGGTCGCGCGGTGGCGGCATGGGACACGCTGGCACGTGGCACGCGCGCGGCGGCGCGGTACCTCGCCGTGGGCACCCCGGCCGACACGGCGCGGCAGCTGGAGGCGCGCTGCATCGTCGTCACCGGCTCACCCGACACCTCCGCCGGCGCGTGCGCACGGCCGGCGCTGCTGGCAGGCCTGACGGTGCAGGAGGTGGCGATCCTGGAGCCCTCCTCCAGCCCGGCGGTACGCGCGGTGGCCACCGGCGCCGGCACGCTCGACCTCGTGACGGTGACGGTATCGGGCTGGCGCTTTCCGGCGCTGGGCTGGAGCGCACTGCCGGCCTTCTCCTTCTCCCCGATCAGCGTGACGGTGCCGTATGTGTTCTTCTGACAGCCGCCTGCGCCAGCCGCCGGGTCGCGCTGGATTGCCACGCAGGCAGCGCGGCGCGGCAGCGGTGGAGTTCGCCCTGGTGGTGACGGTGTTCGTGGCCACCACGCTGGCGACGATCGATCTCTCGCGCTGGGTGTTTGCGATCGTCTCGGCCGGGGAGGCTGCACGTGCCGGGGTGCGCACCGCTGTCGTGTGCAGCCTGGACGCGGGCTCCGCCGTGCGCACCCGCATGGCACCGTGGCTCGACGGCGTGCGAGGCGGAGCGGTGTCGATCCAGTACCTGCCCTCGGGCTGCGCCGCTCAGCAAGCTGGGGGCCTGCCAGCCTGCACCGGCGTGAGCGTGACGGTTCGCAACTACGCCGCCCCAGGCGGCCTGTGGCTGCTCGGCGTGCTGCCGGTACCCGCCGTCACGGCCTACCTGCCACGCGAGTCGCTCGACAGTAGCCTCAACCCCATGCAGTGCAGCTGAAGCGCACGGCCTGCCAACGTTCGCATCCTCCCGGCCCACCCCGCTCGCACCGCTCCTGTTCTTCACGCACTTCTTCCTTCACGCACACAGACCCCATGTCGCTCCAGCTCCTTGCCATCGCCGCCGATCCATCGTTCGCAGAGGCCGTGGCCCGGGAGGCTGCGCTGCTGCGTGCCGAGCTTCGCGTTCAGGCACGCGCAGGCGGTGCGCACGCCGCAGCACGAGCGGTGCGCGAGGAGAGCCCGCAGCTGCTCGCGCTGGCGCTGCCGGTGGTCGGCCCCGGTGACTTGCAGGAACTCGGCGACGCACTCGCCAGCCGCCCTGGCACCGCGGTTCTGCTGCTCACCCCCGATCCCAAGCCCGAGACGCTGCTGGCGGCCATGCGCGCCGGCGTGCGCGAGGTGGTGCCACTGCCTTCCAGCCCGGGCGAGCTCGGGCAGGCGATCGCACGCCAGATCGAGCGCGCACAGGCCGGCACCCGCGCCACCGCACGCGCACCCTCGCCGGTGATTGCGCTGATGTCGGCCAAGGGCGGCGCGGGCTCCACCTTCCTGGCCACCAGCCTGGCCGCGGCACTTTCCGCGCGCGGTCGACGCACCGTGGTGCTCGACCTGGATCTGGCGCACGGGGATGCCGCCGTGTTCCTGAGCGACCAGCCCAGCGCAACCACGCTCTCCGATCTGGCTGCGCAGCATGCGAGGCTCGACGGTGCGCTGCTGGAGTCGGCGCTGTTGACTTGCGGGCCCGAGCTGCGGCTGCTGCCCGCCCCGCAGCGGCTCGAAGGAGCGATGGCGATCCGGTCAGAGTCGGTGGCACGCATCGTCGAGCTCGCCGCCTCGCGCTTCGACGCGGTGGTGCTCGACCTCGGGCGCGGGCCCGACGCTGCCACGCTGCCCGCGCTCGACCTGGCGGGCTCGATGCAGGTCATTGCGCCCCCCACCCTGGCGGGGCTGCATGGCGCACGCCGCCTGCTGGGGCTGCTGCGTGAACTGGACATGGCGCGTGGTCGCACACGGCTGGTCGTCAACCGGGTGGGGCAGCCCGGCGAGCTCACCGCAACGGATCTGCGCCGGGCGCTGGGCTTCGACGAGGCGCGCGAGATCCCCGACAGTGCCGCCGCAGTGGCCAGCGCCACCGATCACGGCGTGCCCATCGGCCAGCACGCCCCGCGCGACCCGGTGGCGCGGGCGCTGGCGGCCTGGGCCGAGGAGCTGAGCCCGGAGCTGGCCCTGGAAGCCCCCGGTGCACGCTCCTGGCTGCGCAGCCTGGGCTGGCCGCGCGCGGCCGCCTGAGCGCACCCCCCTCACGCACGCCAAGGAAGCCGACGATGAACCTTCGAGAGCGCTGGTCGCAGTGGTCGCGCCTGGC
>CAILKA010000639.1 GCA_903834645.1 uncultured beta proteobacterium | reverse complement strand
AGAGTTTGCCGAACTCCACCACCAGCGGCAGCCCCACGTAACCCAGACCCACCACGGCCACCACCGGCTCGGTTCCACTCATCGGCAAAGTTCCCTAGAAAAGCTCACGACCCGCGGGATTGTCCCCGAGCTCAGGGTGCCTGGCGCTTGAGGGCGGACAACGCCCGGCTTCGAGCCTGCGCTTGCGGCCGCGCCACAGGCAGCCCCGGGCCTTCTCGCCCCTAGACCCGCGCCTCGTCATCCTCGGGCAACCCACGCTCGGCCAGCGCCCGGCGTGCGAGCTCGCGCATCAGCTTGCGCTCGGACACCGTCAGCGGCCGGCCCAGGCGGTGGCTGAGCTGTTGCAGCAGTTCGCGGTCGGCCTCCTGCGGCAAGCCGCGCTGCGTGGGCAGCAGGCCCTGCAGCTCGAGCCGTGCGGCCTCTCCGAGCGAGGCCAGCCACGCCTGCACCAGAGGGGGGATGGCGTCGAGGTTCGAATCCGATGACTCGTAGCGATCCAGCCGCTCACCCCGCACCTGAGGCTCCCCGCGTGCGAGCAGCTCGAGGCTCGAGACCACGAGCCGGCTGTCGGCCTGCCGCAGCAGCGCAGCCCAGGCAGGGTCGCTCTCGCACAAGGCGACAAGGTCAGTCGCCGACTCATCGGCCAGCAGGTGCACGCGCAAGCCCCGGGCCTGCACCGCATCCACCGTGGCCAGCAGCCGGTCGTCGTCGGAGGCGATCAGCAGGTGCGCGCAGGCGCGCTGCTCGGCCAGTTGCAGTGCGTCGCGCTCCATGGCCAGCACCAGCCCGGCGCCGCCATCTTCCGCTTCCGGGGGCACGCGCCGCACCACCTGGCCATCGAGCGTGGCCGCGCCTGCGTCACTCGTGTACCAGACCGCGCGGATCAGCCGGACCGGCACGCGCGCCGCTCGCAGGGCACCCGCCAGCCAGGCCATGAGGTGCGGCCGCACCGAGGCAGCCGGCTCGCCACCCGCATCGTCATCGCGCTCGTGGCCCTGCATCCATTGCAGGAAGCGCGCGTCCACCAGTGCGATGCAACCGGGCGGCTCGGTGCCCGGATGAGCAGAGGAAACCGGGACATCCCGGCGAAAGGCAGGGGGGTAGGCGTGGTCAGGATGCACCCTACTCCCCGCTCAGGTTCACCGCGTAGCCGTGCTGCTTGAGCAGGGCGTGGCGCTTGGCGTCGGCCAGGTCGGAGGCCACCATCTCGGCGCACATCTCCTGCACCGTGATCTCGGGCACCCAGCCCAGCTTCTCGCGCGCCTTCGTGGGGTCGCCCAGCAGCGTCTCCACCTCGGTGGGGCGGAAGTAGCGCGGATCCACCCGCACGATCACCTGGCCCGGCGCAAGCGCCGGCGCGTTCGTGCCCGCCACGGCCTCGACGATGCCCACCTCGTCCACGCCCTCGCCCTCGAAGCGCAGCGTCACGCCCAGTTCCGCGGCCGACCAGAGGATGAACTGGCGCACGCTGTGCTGCACGCCGGTGGCGATCACGAAATCCTCCGCCTGCGGCTGCTGCAGCATCATCCACTGCATGCGCACGTAGTCCTTCGTGTGGCCCCAGTCGCGCAGCGCACCGAGGTTGCCCATGTACAGGCACTGCTCGAGCCCCTGGGCGATGTTGGCCAGGCCACGCGTGATCTTGCGCGTGACGAAGGTCTCGCCCCGGCGCGGGCTCTCATGGT
>CAILKA010000638.1 GCA_903834645.1 uncultured beta proteobacterium | reverse complement strand
GGTCATCCGCCTGAACCGCGCGCGCACCGAGGAGGCCTCGGCCACGAGTGGCGGCAAGGTCGTGTGGCCGATGGGCGACGCGCACACGATGGCTGTAGGCTTCGAAGTGGAGTCGCGCAGGCGCGAGGAGTCACGCACGGTGCTGGAAAACGGCCAGCCCCAGCTGGCAGACTATGAAGGCCAGGCCTTCGTCGCGCGTGTCGAGCGCCAGGCCCTGTGGGCGCAGGACGAATGGGAGTTCGCGCCGCGCTGGTCGGCGTATCTCGGGTTGCGCGCCGAGCGCATTGCCCTGCGCAGCCAAGGGCCCGATGACGAGATCGTCCACGCGAGCCAGGTCGTCACGCCGATGGCACACCTGAACTTCCGCATCGACCCGCAGGGTCGCGACCTGGTGCGCGCAAGCCTGACGCGGGCCTACCGGGCACCGGACCTGAACCGCCTCGTGGCACGGCCAGCCATCAACACCACCTATCCGGTGGACCGCCCGAACCCGCCGATCTCCCCCGACCGGGTCGGCAACCCGCTGCTTGAGCCCGAGCTGTCCACGGGTCTGGACGTGGCCTTCGAGAAGTACCTGGCCAGCAACGGCGTGGTGTCCATCGGCGGCTTCGTACGTCACGTGGATGGCCTCATCCGCAATGTCACCCGGCTGGAAACTGTGCCGTGGGCCAGCGTGCCGCGCTGGGTGTCGCGTCCCGTCAACCTGGGTCCGGCGCGCAGCATCGGGCTCGAGCTCGAACTCAAGGGGCGTGCGGCCGAGCTGTGGCCCGCGCTGCGGCCGCCAGCCGGCCTGTCGGTGCGCGGCTCGCTCAGCGTCTACCGCTCGCGCGTCCAGGGCGTGCCCAGCCCGGACAACCGGCTCGAGGGCCAGCAGCCGTGGTCGGCCACGCTCGGCTTCGACCATGCGTGGGCCGGCACGCCGCGCACCTTCGGGGCGAGCCTCGCCTACACGCCCGGCTTTCCGGTGCAGCAGACCTCATCGCAGCGCTTCGAGCAGTCCAGGCGCCGGTCACTCGATGCCTACCTGCTGCTCCCCCTGAGCCGCCAGGTGGTGTGGCGATTGGCCGTCAACAACGCGTGGCCGGTCGCCTCGGCCACCGCCACCTCGGTTGTCGACGAGGACGGCTCGCTGCAGCGCAGCCTCGGGCGTACCACCTCGCGCAGGGCTTACAGCGCCTCGGTGACACTGAAGTTCTGATGCGTGCACTGCAGATCCTGGCCGGCCCGCGCGCCCGGGCCCACCTGCGCGAGCGGGGCCTGTCGCCGGCTGACGTGATCGCCGTGCCCGGTGCGGCGGGAGGCCCGAAGGGCCTTGTGCTCAATGCGCTTGATCGCCTTCTGTTCGGGCATTGGCTGCGAGACGCAACGCACGAGGTGCACCTGCTCGGGGCGTCGATCGGAGCCTGGCGCATGGCCTGCGCTTGCCTGCCGGACGCGCAAGCCGCGCTGTCCGAGCTCGCCGAGGACTATGTGACGCAGCGCTATGACCACGCCCCCGGCCGCTCGCCCACGGCCGAGCACGTCAGCGCCGTCTTCGGTGCGGTGCTCGAGCGCCGGCTTGCGCCTCGGGCATCAGCCATCCTGTCGCACCCGAGCCGGCGGCTGCACGTCTTCACGAGCCGAGGACGCCACCTCCTGGCTCGGGAAGGGCGCTGGCGCACGCCAGCAGGCTATGCGCTCGCCTTCCTGGCCAACGCCGTCGCGCGGCCGGCGCTGGGCGCCTGGCTCGAGCGGGTCGTCTTCAGCGACCCGCGCGTGTCGCTGCCCTGGCCGATGGCCGACTTCCGCACTCATCAGGCTGCCCTGACGGCCGATAACCTCGTGCCGGCGGTCCTGGCGAGCTGCTCGATCCCGCTGTGGCTGCGCGCCGTGCACGACCTCCCAGGTGCCGCGCCCGGCGCCTACTGGG
>CAILKA010000637.1 GCA_903834645.1 uncultured beta proteobacterium | reverse complement strand
CCGGGCCCGCCGAAGTGGCACCACACGGGCGTCATCGAGCGCACGCCCTGCTGTTCGGGCTGCTGCAGCAGCCCCACCATGCGCTGGGCCATGTCCCATACCGTTCCCACGAGCGGTATGCGCCGCAGCACGCCGTCGAGGATGCGCGCCACGCCGCGCTGCAGGCCGCGCTCCACGGCCACGCCCAGCAGCAGGATGGCTGCGGCCACCACCGCCACGCCGATGAGCCAGCCCACGAGTTCGGAGCCCGTCACGCCCAGGCCGATGGCCGCCAGCACCGAGCCGACCTTGCTCTCCGGCCCCAGCCACCTGACCAGCAGCGACAGCGCCCACCAGAACACGGCCACCGTGGCCGCCAGCGGGAGCGCGGCGAGCAAGCCGGTGACGAAGAGCTTCAGGACGTGACGCGAGGCGGTCTTCAAGGTGCCTGCATTATTCAGCACGGCAGCCCGCCCCGAGTCCAGGGACCGCCTGGGCACCCAGGGCGCGGGCAGCCTTGATCTGCAGCGCCAGCCGGACCGGGCAATCAGTCGTTGAGCTTGCTGTGGGGCACGCCCGCTGTCACACCGACCTCCTGACCCCGGCACACCGGCTTCACGCCTCGTCGCCTGGACCGGGCCAGGCGAGCTCAGCCACCGGCTCGCGCTGCCCCTCCAGAGCTCTCATGAAAGGATCGTCGCGGTGCAGCAACTCCCGCGCCCTGGCCAGCGTCTCCTCGAGCCACTCGGCCGGCAGGATCGGCATGCGTGCGTCCTCACGCTCGGGCGTGGCCTGGAGGAGGGGCGAATCGATGGGCATCGGGATCTCGCAGGGGCGTTGGGGTCGTGAGGCTGTTCAGGCAAGGGGGACCAAGACACCGAGTCACGGTACCCGCGGGTGGCCTGCCGGCGTTGAGCCGCCTCAACGGCAACCGTCCAGGCCGCGCCGCCCGTACGATGCGTGCATGCCTGCTGCCACCCCCACCCTTCGCGACATCGAGACGGCCTCGGCCCGGCTTGCACGCCAGGTCACCGACACACCCTGCCTGGAGAGCCGCACGCTCGGAGACATCCTGGGCACGCGCGTGTTCCTGAAGTTCGAGAACCTGCAGTTCACCGCCTCCTTCAAGGAAAGAGGCGCGCTCAACAAGCTCAGGGGTCTGGTCGAGTCCGGCACGACCGTGAACGGCGTCATCGCCGCGTCTGCCGGCAACCACGCGCAGGGCCTGGCCCACCACGCCCGGCGGCTGGGGCTGCGTGCCGTGATCGTGATGCCCGAGCACGCGCCCACGGTCAAGGTCGAGCGCACGCGCAGCTTCGGCGCGCAGGTGATCCTCCAGGGACACACCTTCGACGAGGCTCATGCCCACGCCTTGCGCATCGCCGCCGAGCAGGGCCTGGCTTTCGTCCACCCCTTCGACGATGCCGAGGTGATCGCCGGGCAGGGCACGGTGGCCCTCGAGATGCTGCGCGCGCAGCCCGAGATCGACACGCTCGTGATCGCCGTGGGCGGAGGCGGCCTGCTCGCCGGCATGGCCACGGCTGCGCGCGCGCTGCGGCCCGACATCCGCATCGTGGGCGTGCAGAGCACGCGCTTTCCCGCAATGGTCAACGCGCTGACCGGCAGCGCGCATCCGATCGGCTCGAGCACGATCGCCGAGGGCATCGCCGTCGGGCAGCCCGGCACCTTGACGCGAGAGGTGCTCGCTCGGCTCGTGGACGACTGGATGCTCGTCGACGAAGGCGACATCGAGCAGGCCATCGTGATGCTGCTGGAGATCGAGAAGACGGTGGTCGAGGGCGCAGGTGCGGCCGGTCTGGCAGCGGTGGTGAAGGACCCTGCGCGCTTTGCCGGGCGGCGTGTCGGGCTCGTGCTGTGCGGAGGCAACATCGATCCGCTGCGGCTGCAGGCCATCATCGGTCGCGGCATGGTGCGCGCGGGGCGGCTCGCGCGCGTGCGCGTGGCCGCGCGCGACATCCCCGGCATGCTCGCGCGCATCACGGCGGTGGTCGCCGAGGCGGGCGCCAACATCGAGGAGGTGCACCACCAGCGCGCCTTCTCCACGCTGCCGGTGCAAAGCGTCGAGGTGGAGGTGGTGGTGCAGACGCGCGACCGTCAGCATCTGTCCGCCGTCATCGAGGCCCTGCACGCGCGGGGTTTCGAGGCTGCGGCAACCTGAGCGCCACCGCCGCGGCATCATGGGCGCCCGAGCATTGCCATGAATCTCGCCCATCTCCTGACCCGACAGGCCCGGCTGCAGCCGCAGGCCACTGCGATCTTCCTCGGCACCCGTCCCTGGGCGACCTGGCAGGACTGGGCCGCGCGCAGCGCGGGCCTGGCGCAACGGCTGCGCCAGGCGGGGCTGCAGCCGGGCGATCGCCTCGTGCTCTTCCTGCGCAACCACCCGCGCTACCTCGAGCTGCTGTGGGGCGCGTGGTGGGCGGGCCTCGTGGTGGTGCCGGTCAACGCCAAGCTGCACCCGGCCGAGCTCGCGTGGATCGTCGACCACTCGCAGGCGCGCTGGGGCTTCACTTCAGCCGATGTCGCGCCCGAGCCGGTACCGGGCCTGGAGCAGCAGGTGGAGGTGGAGTCGGCGCAGGCCGATGCGCTGCTCGCGCCGCTGGAGGCGGCAGCGCGGGACGACGCCGACATCGTCCCCCGCGCAGGCGACGACCTCGCCTGGCTCTTCTACACGAGTGGCACCACCGGCCGGCCCAAGGGCGTGATGCTCACGCACCGCAACCTGCGCACGATGGGGCACGCCTACCTCAGCGACGTGGACGCGATCGCACCGACGGACCTCATGTGCTACGCGGCCCCGATGTCGCACGGCTGCGGGCTCTACGCGATCCCGCACCTGATGGCAGGCGCGCGGCACGTGGTGCCTGCCTCCGGCGGGGTCGACCCGGGCGAGCTCGTCGCGCTCGGGCACGCGCTCGGGCCCTTGACGACCTTTGCCGCTCCCACCATCGTCAAGCGCCTGGTCGATCACGCCCAGGCGCACCAGCTGACGCCCGCGCAGTCAGCCGCCGCCTTCAGGACCATCGTCTATGGCGGTGCACCGATGTACGCAGCCGACATCCAGCGCGCGCTGCGCGTGATGGGCCCGCGTTTCGTGCAGATCTACGGGCAAGGCGAGACGCCGATGACGGCCACCGCGCTGTCGCGCGCGCACCTCGCCGACGCGGCCCACCCGCACCATGCGCAGCGCCTGGCCTCGGTCGGCGTGGCACAGACCCCGGTGCGCGTGCGCGTGGTCGACGAGTCCGGCCGCGACCAGCCGCCGGGAGTGCCTGGCGAGGTCGTGGTGCAAGGCGACACGGTGATGGCCGGCTACTGGCGCAACCCGCAGGCCACCGCCGTGGCCATCCGTGACGGGTGGCTCTGGACGGGCGACATCGGCGAACTCGATGCCGACGGCTTCCTGGCCCTCAAGGATCGCAGCAAGGACCTGCTGATCTCGGGCGGCTCCAACATTTACCCGCGAGAGGTGGAGGAGGTGCTGCTCACCGCCCCTGGCGTGGCCGAGGTGGCGGTGGTGGGGGCGCCCGACCCCGAATGGGGCGAGGTCGTGGTGGCTTTCGTGGTGCGAGCGAACGGCTCAACCGTGTCGGCCGCCGAGCTCGATGCCCACTGCCTGGCCCGGATCGCGCGCTTCAAGCGCCCCAGGCGCATCGAGTTCGTCGAGACGCTGCCGAAGAACCACTACGGCAAGGTGCTGAAGACCGAGTTGCGCCAGCGGCTGGCTTGATCAGTCGGCCGAGGCGCCCGAGTCCTTCACCACCTTGGCCCACTTCGCGATCTCGCCGGCCTGAAAGCGCGTGAGCTCCTCGGGCGTGGACAGCCACGGATCGAGGCCGAGCGACTTGAGCTTCTCCTGCACGTCAGGCAGGCGGAACACGCGGTGGATCTCCTGGTTCAGGCGCATCACCACCTCGCGCGGCGTGCCCGCCGGGGCGAACACCGCAAACCAGCTCGTGGCCTCGAAGCCGGGGATGGTCTCGGCCACCGTGGGCACGTCCGGCGCGGCGGGTGAGCGCCTGGCGCCTGTCTGCGCCACGGCGCGGATCTTGCCTTCCTTGGCCATTGGCAACGCCGAGGGCATGTTGTCGAACATCAGCTGGATCTGGCCGCCCACCAGGTCAGGGATCGCGAACTGCCGGCCCTTGTAAGGCACATGGGTCATGGTGGTGCTGGTCATCGACTTGAAGAGCTCGCCCGAGACGTGCACCGACGAGCCGATGCCCGGCGAGCCGAAGCTGAGCTTGTTCGGGTTGGCCTTCAGGTGCGCCACGAGCTCGGCCACGGTCTTGACCGGCAGGTCGTTGTTCACCACCAGCAGGTTGGGCGTGCTCGCCACGTGCGACACAGGCACGAAATCCTTGACCATGTCGTAGGGCATGCGCTTGTAGAGCGCCCCGTTGATCGAGTGCGTGCCCACCGTGGCCATCACGAGGGTGTGGCCGTCGGGTGCGGCCTTGGCCACCGCTTCTGCACCGATGTTGCCGCCGGCGCCGGGGCGGTTGTCCACCACCACGGGCTGGCCGAGACTGGCCTTTTCGGAGAAGGTGCGCGCCAGGATGTCCGGGGCGCCGCCCGGGGGAAAGGTGACGATCAGGCGGATGGGCTGGCGCGGGTAGCCCTGGGCGTGGGCCAGGCCAGCGGCGGCGCCCAGCAGCAGGACCAGGCAAGTTCGAAGCAAGGACATGATGGGCCGTTCTCCCGGATGCGTGAAGGCTGCACTGCACCACAAGGCTGGCAGGCTGCCTACCGGGCAGACCCGAGCCAGCAGCACCGCGCCCGGGCGTGAACCCGCGCCCGGGTGGAGCCGCACAAAGCGCTGCCGG
>CAILKA010000636.1 GCA_903834645.1 uncultured beta proteobacterium | reverse complement strand
GCTGCGCCTGTTCCAGACCTCCCGCCGCTTCAACGTCGAGATCCAGCCCCAGCTCGTGCTGCTGCAAAAGACCTTGCTCAACGTCGAGGGCCTGGGGCGCCAGCTCGACCCCGACCTCGACCTGTGGACCACCGCCAAGCCCTTTCTCGAGCGCTGGATGAACGAGCAGGTGGGCTGGCGCCAGCTGATGGAGCGGCTGAAGGTGGAAGCACCGCGCTACGCGCACCTGCTGCCCGAGCTGCCCCGGCTCGTGCATGCGGCCTTGCAGCCGCACGCCGGGCCGTCGCTGGCCGAGCGGCAGCTCGCGGCGCTGGTGGAGCAGCAGCGCCGCCCGCACCGGCTGGTCCAGGCGGTGCTCCTCGTGGCCCTCGGGTTTGTCCTGGGCATGATGCTTGCAAGGGCAATCCTGGCGGTCTGAAGTCGGTCCGGGGGCGCCGCTACACTCCCGCCGCTTTTGCTCGCGCGCGCCGGAAACCGGCGCACCGTTCCCTGATCGGGCCGGGCCATTCGCGCCCTGGCCACACCAGAAACCCTGCTGGAGCGTGCCGTGCTGATCACCTTCGTCGTTCTCTACCTGGCCCTGACCATCGCCATCGGGCTGCTCGCCGCGCGTCGGGTGCATGGGGCCAAGGATTACCTCGTGGCCGGACGCAGCCTGCCGCTGTACATGAACGTGGCCACCGTCTTTGCCACCTGGTTCGGGGCCGAGACGGTGCTGTCGGTGTCGGCCACCTTCGCCAAGGACGGCCTGTCAGGCATTCCGGGCGACCCCTTCGGCGCCTCGCTGTGCCTGGTGATCGCGGCGCTGCTGTTTGCGCGGCTCTTCTACCGCATGAACCTGCTGACGATCGGAGACTTCTACAAGCAGCGCTATGGCAAGGGCGTGGAGGTGCTCACGAGCGTGGCCATCGTGATGAGCTACCTGGGCTGGACGTCCGCGCAGCTGACCGCACTGGGCCTGGTGATCCATGTGCTGTCGGGCGGGCTGGTGGATTTCCAGACCGCCATCATGATCGGCGCGGCGGTGGTCGTCGTCTACACGATCTTCGGCGGCATGTGGTCGGTGGCGTTCACGGATCTCTTCCAGACCATCGTCATCCTGATCGGCCTGACGGCCGTGGCCTGGCTCGTCGGCGACCTGGCCGGCGGCGCGACGAAGGTGATCTCGCAGGCTGCCTCCGAGGGCAAGCTGATCCTCTTCGACCTGAACATGGACGCCGCGGGCTGGTGGGCAATGGCCGGGGCCTTCTTCGCCTTCGCCTTCGGCTCGGTTCCGCAGCAGGACGTCTTCCAGCGCATGACCAGCGCCAAGGATGAGAAGACGGCCGTGCGCGGCACGCTCATCGGCGGCCTGGTGTATTTCGTGTTCGCCTTCGTGCCGATCTACATCGCCTATGCCGCCATCGTGCATGCGCCGGAGCTGGCCAAGCTCTTCGAGTCGGAGGACGCACGCGAGATCCAGCGCATCCTGCCCGACCTGGTGCTGGGCCAGATGCCGATGTGGGCGCAGATCCTCTTCTTCGGGGCCCTGCTGTCGGCGATCCTGTCCACCGCCAGCGGCGCGCTGCTGGCGCCCACGGCGACCTTCACGGAAAACGTGCTGCGGCCCTTCGTGCCCCACATGAGCGATCGCCAGATGCTGCTGACGCTGCGCATCATCCTGGTCACCTTCACCGCCTGCGCGCTGCTCTTCGCACTCAACAGCAAGAGCACGATGTACGAGATGGTGCAGAACGCCTACAACGTGACGTTGTGCGGCGCCTTCGTGCCGCTGGTGGCCGGGGCCTACTGGAAGCGCGCCAACACGCAAGGCGCGTTGCTGTCCTTCATCCTGGGCATCGGCACCTGGCTGGCGGCCTCCAACGTGGCGCCCGAGGCGATGATCCCGGCCAACCTGGTGGGCTTCTTTGCCTCGATCATCGGCATGCTCGTCGGTTCACTGGCGCCCACGCTGATCGCCAACCGCGGCCACTCCATCGAGCACGCGCTCAGGCACGCCGCGCAGGGCACGGCAGCGCCTGGCGCGAACGGCACGCTTCACCACTGAGGGCCGGCCAAGGCGCGCCTCGGCCGGCCGGGGCGCGCCGCCGCGGGCGGCCTATAATTCCAGGTTTGGCCTGATTCACCCCGCTGCCATGCCGATCTACGCCTACCGCTGTGGCGATTGCGGCCACAGCCGCGACGTCCTGCAAAAGCTCTCCGACCCGCTGCTCACCGTCTGCCCGGTCTGTGGTGCGCAAGCCTTCACCAAGCAGGTCACGGCCGCCGGCTTCCAGCTCAAGGGATCAGGCTGGTACGTCACGGACTTCCGCGACAACGGCTCGGGCCGCAAGGCCGACGCCAAGGCTGATTCGCAGGGCGATGCCAACGGTTCGGGGGCGGGCGAGGGGAAGGTCGAGGCCTCGTCCGACGCCAAACCCGATGCGGGATCGGGCAACGCCTCCGCCGCTGAAGGTGGGTCGGGCGGCTCGGGCGGCTCCTCGGGTGCCGCGGCTGCTGCCGCCCCCGCTGCGGCCCCTGCACCTGCTGCTTCCTCCACGTCCTCCACGTCCTCCACGTCCCAGCCCTGAAGCGGGCGCGGCGCCCGCCGACTCCCCCATCCGATCGGAACCCCGCGGTGCCCAAAGCCCACGTCAAGCGTTACCTCGTAGCCGGCATCCTGGCCTGGCTGCCGCTGGCGGTGACGCTCGCCGTGCTCGTGTGGCTGCTGGGCGCCATCGACGGGCTCTTCTCCACGCTGCTCAACGCTGCACAGGCGGTGCTGCCTGCCACGCAGACGGCCTGGCTCGAGAGCCTGCGCCACGTGCCGGGGCTGAGCGTGATCGTGCTGGCTGCGCTGCTCGTGCTCACCGGCGTGCTCGTGACCAACATCTTCGGCCAGTGGCTGCTGCACCGCTGGGACACCCTGCTGCAGCGCATCCCGATCGTCAAGTCGATCTACAGCTCCGTCAAGCAGGTCTCCGACACGCTCTTCTCGACCTCGGGCAACGCCTTTCGCGAGGCCGTGCTGGTGCAGTACCCGCGCCCGGGCTCCTGGACGATCGCCTTCGTCACGGGGCGGCCCAGCGGCGAGGTGGCGGCGCACCTGCCCGGCGAGCACCTGAGCGTGTACGTGCCCACCACCCCGAACCCGACCTCGGGCTTCTTCCTGATGATGCCGCGCTCGGAGATGCGGGCGCTGGGCATGAGCGTGGACGAGGCGCTCAAGTACATCATCTCGATGGGCGTCGTGGCGCCTCCACCGGGCAGCGAGCCTGCTGGCGCCGAACGAAACCGGACCGGCTGAACGCGCGGCGAGCGTTCAGCCCTGATGGCACACCGTGCCGGCGCCACTGAACGCGGTGACGGGCCTGGATCCCGACCTGCCTGACCCGCCTGACCCGACAACCTGCCAACGAGCGATATCCCCATGAGAACCACTTACTGCGGCCTCGTCAGCGAAGCGCTGATGGGCCAGACCGTGACCCTGATGGGCTGGGCCCACCGCCGGCGCGACCACGGCGGCGTGATCTTCATCGACCTGCGCGACCGCGAAGGCCTGGTGCAGGTCGTGTGCGACCCGGACCGCCCCGAGATGTTCCGCACCGCCGAGGGCGTGCGCAACGAGTTCTGCCTCAAGGTGGTGGGCAAGGTGCGCCCGCGCCCGGCCGGCACCGAGAACGCCAACCT
>CAILKA010000635.1 GCA_903834645.1 uncultured beta proteobacterium | reverse complement strand
TCGAAGTCTGCCAGCACCAGGTAGGCATCCTGCTGCAGCAGCTCCTCCACGAGGCGGGCGTAGCGGGTGGGTTCCGCGGGGCAGAAGACACCGTTTGCGACAGCGTCGAGCACCCGCTCGAGGCGAGGGTCGGCCGAC
Organism: uncultured beta proteobacterium; assembly: GCA_903834645.1. Lineage (GTDB taxonomy): Bacteria > Pseudomonadota > Gammaproteobacteria > Burkholderiales > Burkholderiaceae_C > Rubrivivax. The sequence goes on along the minus strand of CAILKA010000635.1, from coordinate 2,721 downwards.
ACCCGCTCGGCGGGCCTGTATCCCGCGCCGCGCAGTGCCTGCACCTCCTGGGCGCGCAGCCCGAACAGGAACATGTGTTCCTCGCCCACGCGCTCACGGATCTCGATCGTCGACCCGTCCTCGGTCCCGAGCGTCAGCGCGCCATTGAGGGCGAGCTTCATGTTGCCGGTGCCCGAGGCCTCGGTGCCGGCCACCGAGATCTGTTCGGACAGATCGGCCGCGGGCATGATGGTTTCGGCCAGCGAGACACCGTAGTTGGGCAGGAACACCAGGCGCAGCAACCCGGCCATGGCCGGATCGTGGTTCACCACGTGCGCCACGTCATGGATGAGCCGCACGATCAGCCGAGCCGTGTCATAGCCCGAAGCCGCCTTACCGGCCAGCAAGACCGTGCGCGGCACCCAGCCTGCGGTCGGCGCAGCGCGGATGGCCTGCCAGCGCCACACGACGTGCAGCACGTTGAGCAGCTGCCGCTTGTACTCGTGGATGCGCTTGACCTGCACGTCGACAAGGCTGTCGGGGTCGATCGTCAAGCCCGTGCTGCGTGCGACGCAAGCCGCCAAGTGCACCTTGTGGGCGCGGCGCTGAGCCAGGAAGCGTTGACGAAAGCCCGCATCTTCGGCCAGTGGACGCAGGCCGAGCAGGGCGTCGAGGTCGCGCCTCCAGGCCGGGCCGATCGCGTGGTCCACCAGCGCAGCCAGGGCGGGGTTGCACTGTGCGAGCCAACGCCGCGGGGACACCCCGTTCGTGACATGGCTGAATCGCGCCGGCTCGAGCGCGGCAAAGTCGGCAAAGGCCGTCTCGCGCATGAGGCGGCCATGCAGCGCCGACACGCCGTTCACGTGGTGGCTCCCCACCACGGCCAGGTGTGCCATGCGCACGCGCCTGCCAGCTGTCTCGTCGATGAGCGAGGTCCGTGCGAGCACCCCGTCGTCACCTGGCCGTGCCTGCGCGACCTCGGCCAGCCAGGCGTGGTTGATGCGGTAGATGATCTCCATGTGCCGGGGCAGCACCTGGGCGAGCAGTTCGACCGGCCAGGTCTCCAACGCCTCCGGCATCAGGGTGTGATTGGTGTAGCTGAAGCTGCTGCGCACCTGGCTCCACGCCTGCTGCCAGGGCAAGCCGTGCACGTCGACGAACAGGCGCATCAGTTCGGCCACGGCCAGGGCTGGATGCGTGTCGTTGAGGTGGATTGCGTGGTGTTGGGCAAACTGGTCGAGCGAGCCATGCTCCTCGAGGTGGCCTGCGACGATGTCCTGCAGGGTGGCCGAGGTGTAGAAGTACTCCTGCCTCAGGCGCAGCTCGCGCCCGGCCGGCGTGCGGTCGTCCGGGTAGAGCACCCAGGAGATGTTCTCGAAGGCGTTCTTGACCTCGGCTGCGCGGGCGTAGTCACCGCGGTTGAAGGCCTGCAGGTCGATCTGCGCCGGGGCCGTGGAGCGCCACAGCCGCAGCGTGCTCACGCGCTCGGTGGCGTGCCCCGGCACGACGAGATCGTAGGCCTTGGCCTGCACCTGGACCGATGGGTGCCACACGGCAGGCTGGCCAGCGGCGGGAGACGGTTCCACGTGCCCGCCGAAGCCCACGCTCCAACTGATGCCCGGCCGCGCGAACTCCCAGGGCGAGCCGTCCTCGAGCCAGGGGTCCGGCCGCTCGACCTGCTGGCCCGCCTGTATGGCCTGTGCAAACACTCCGTACTCGTAGCGGATGCAGTAGCCCCAGGCCGGCAGGCCCAGGGTGGCCATGGCTTCAAGGTAGCAGGCCGCCAGTCTCCCGAGGCCGCCGTTGCCCAGCGCGGCGTCGGACTCCTGCGCCTGAACGTCCTCCCACAGCGCGGCATGGTGCTGCACCGCACGGGCCGCTGCGTCCTGGCACCCGAGGGCCGACAGTGCGCTGTGCAGCGTGCGCCCGATCAGGAACTCCATGCACAGGAAGTGCACGCGCCGCACGCGAGAACGGCGGTCGGCCGCGTCACCGTCCACCCAGCGCCGGGCCAGCTGCTCGCGCGCCAGCGCTGCCAGGGCCCGCATCAGGTCGTGTGGCGTGGCCTGCTGCGGCGCCACGCCGATCTCGTCGCGAAGCCGCTCGTCAAGCTCGTGGTCGAGCCCGGCCGCGGCACCGGCCCCGGCCTCGTTCTCAAGGCCGCAGGCCCGGCTGGTGGGGGTGGGGACGGGGTCGCCCATGACGCTGTCCGCGTCGGGGGCAGGGGGGATGGCCATGCGCAGGGGCATCATCGCGCGGGACATGCCGGCCGGCATTCGGCAAGGTCAGCGAAAATCGTGCATCCTCGCCGCACGCCATGCCTGCCGCTTGAGCGAGGGAGAGACGACCATGATCACGCCGCACGACCTGGCCCAGAGCCTCGACCTGCCCAAGCGCGCCGTTGCGCTGGTGCTTGCCGGCGGTCGCGGCAGCCGGCTCAAGAACCTCACCGACAGCCGCGCCAAGCCGGCCGTCTACTTCGGCGGCAAGTTCCGCATCGTCGATTTCGCGCTGTCCAACTGCCTGAACTCGGGCGTGCGGCGCATCGGCGTCATCACCCAGTACAAGAGCCACAGCCTGCTGCGCCACCTGCAGCGTGGCTGGGCCTTCCTGAAGACCGAGATGAACGAGTTCGTCGACCTGCTGCCGGCCCAGCAGCGGGTGGACGAAGAAAGCTGGTACCGCGGCACCGCCGATGCGGTCTACCAGAACCAGGACATCCTGGCCGCCTACGGTGCCGAC
>CAILKA010000634.1 GCA_903834645.1 uncultured beta proteobacterium | reverse complement strand
TGGGAGCTGTGGCTCGCCCCCACCGGATCGGGCACGCTGGCGCTGAAGGTGCTGCCGCTCGTGTTCGCCGTGCCAGGGGTGTTGCGCCACCGCATGACCACGCACCGGTGGCTGAGCCTGCTCGTGTGGTTCTACGTGCTCGAAGGCCTGGTGCGCGCCACCAGCGAGGCCGGCCTGTCGCAAGGGCTCGCGGCGCTCGAGGTGGTGCTCGCGCTCACCCTCTTCGCAGCCAGTTCGGTCCACATCCGCTGGCGCCTGCGCCAGGCCCGTTCGTGAGCGGTCCGATGGACTTGCTGGGCGAACTGCGCGGCATCGTGGGCGAAGCCCACGTCCTGGAAGGGGGCACCGATCCAGCCTTCGAGCAGGACTGGCGCCGGCGCTGGCACGGCCGTGCGCGCGCCATCGTGCGGCCGGCCAGCACGCCCGAGGTGGCACAGGTCTTGTCGCGGTGCGCGGCACACGGTGTGCCGGTGGTGCCGCAGGGCGGCAATACCGGCCTCGTGGGCGGAGGCGTACCCGACGGCTCGGGCACGCAGGTGCTGCTGTCGCTGCGGCGCCTGAACCGGATCCGCGCGATCGACGTGGCCAACCTCACCCTCACCGCCGAGGCAGGCTGCGTGCTGCAGCAGGTGCAGGAAGCGGCCCAGGCGCAAAAGCTCCTCTTCCCATTGAGCCTGGCCGCCGAAGGCAGCTGCACCATCGGAGGCAACCTCGCCACCAACGCCGGGGGCACGCAGGTGCTGCGCTTCGGCAATGCGCGCGACCTGTGCCTGGGGCTGGAGGTGGTCACGCCGCACGGCGAGGTCTGGGAGGGCCTGAGCGGGCTGCGCAAGGACAACACCGGCTACGACCTGCGCGGCCTGTACATCGGCAGCGAGGGCACGCTGGGAGTGATCACGGCGGCCACGCTCAAGCTGTGGCCACAGCCCGCCAGCGTCACCACGGCCATGGCCGCCTGCGCGTCCCTGCAGGATTGCGTGACCCTGCTCGATCTTGCGCGCCGCCGCCTCGATGCCGCGCTCACGGGCTTCGAGGTGATGAACGGCTTCTCGCTCGCATTGGTGGCGCGCCATTTTCCGCAGATCGCCCGCCCTCTGCCCGAAGTGGCGTGGACGGTGCTGCTCCAGCAATCCGACGCACAGCCCGAAAGCTCGGCGCGCGCGCGCATCGAGGCCCTGCTCGAGGAGGCTCTCGAGGCGGGCTGCATCCACGATGCAGCCGTGGCGCAGAGCCTGGCGCAGTCGCGCACCATGTGGCACCTTCGCGAGTCGATCCCGCTGGCGCAGGCCGAGGAAGGCCTGAACATCAAGCACGACATCTCGGTGCCGGTTTCCGCCATCCCGGAGTTCGTTGCCCGCACCGATGGCGCGCTGGCCGCGCGCTGGCCAGGCATCCGCTTCGTCAACTTCGGGCACCTGGGGGATGGCAACCTGCACTACAACGTGCAGGCTCCCGAGGGCGCCGATGGCGGCGCCTTCTTGCGCGACCACGAGCACGACGTCAACGGGGTCGTCTACGATGCCGTGCAAGCCTGTGGCGGCTCCATCTCGGCCGAGCACGGCGTGGGCTCGCTCAAGCGCGACGAGCTGCCTGCGCGCAAGTCACCGGTGGCCCTGCAGTTGATGCGTGCCGTCAAGGCCGCTCTCGATCCCGAGGGGCGGATGAACCCGGGCCGCGTGCTCTGAGGCAGCGGGGCCGCTCTGCCGCCCCGCCGACCGGCGGTTACTGCACCGGCCCCTTCAGCGCTGCCGGCACTGGCAGCGCCATCACCTCGATACCCTCGTCGCGCAGTGCCTCGCGCTCCTCGGGGGTGGCCACGCCGCGGATGCCGCGCTCCTCGGCCTCACCGAAGTGGATGCGCCGGGCCTCCTCCACGAAGCGCTCGCCCACGTCCTCCGTCTGGCGCAGGATCTCGCGCACGGCCTGCATCCACATCGCCTGCAGGTCGGCCGCAGCGGGTTGAGCGGCCTGACGCGCCGGCTCGGGTTCGCGGGCGCCCGACAGGTTCAAACGCGGGGCACTCGGCATCCGCGTGATGACGTGGTCGTTGCACATCGGGCACTCGACGAGCCCTCGGCCGTTCTGCTCCAGGAAGTCTTCCTCGGAGGCGAACCAGCCCTCGAAACCGTGGCCATTCGCGCAGCGCAGGTTGAGCACCTTCATGTGCCCATTATCTGGCTGCGCCTGGAATCGTGCTGGCGCCCTGTGCGTCCACCCATTTCAGAGGCCAGCCTCCAGACCTCCACCGCTCGAGCCACTGCAGGCCGATCATCGTCTTCATGTCGGGAAGGCCACCGCTGCCGGCGAGCTGATCGAGCTCCGCCATGTCCACGGTCAGCACCTCGAGGAACTCACCCGGATCCAGACGCTGCGGGCCGGCCTGCAGGCCGCGCGCGAACCAGATCTCCATGGTCTCCGTCGAGTAGGCCGCCGCATTGTGGAAGCCCCCTGCGCGGGCCCACTCGCGCGCGGTGTAGCCGGTTTCCTCGCGCAGCTCGCGCACGGCACATGCAAGCACCGGCTCGCCCGGATCGATCTTGCCCGCGGGCAGCTCCAGCAGGATCTGGCCGACGGCGTGGCGGTACTGCCGCACCATCACGATGCGCCCGTCATCCAGAACCGGAATGACCGCCACCGCGCCTGGGTGGCAGATGTATTCGCGCGTCGCCTGCGAGCCGTCGGGCAGCGCGACCGTGTCGCGCACCACCGTCAGGTACCCGCCCGACAGGCGCGGCTCGCTCGAGACGAAGCGCTCGATGAGATGTGCGTCGTCCCGGTCCGTCATCAGTCGCGGCTCAGGTGGCCAGCGCGCGCACGATCGCGTCGCGACACATCGCCATCAACCCGCCGGGCAGGAGCCCCAGCACCAGCACCGCCGCACCGTTGACGGCCAGCAGCGCACTGAGCCCCTGCGTGCGCAGCACCGGTGCGGCGTCGGAGGGCTCGTCGAAGTACATCACCTTCACCACGCGCAGGTAGTAGAACGCGCCGACCAGCGAGAAGAGCACCGCCACCACGGCCAGCACCAGGTGGCCCGTGACGTTCGTGGTGATGAGCGCCTGCAGCACCGCGAGCTTGGCGTGGAACCCCACCATGGGCGGTATGCCGGCCAGCGAGAACATGAAAACTGTCATCGCCCCCGCCATCCACGGCGCACGCCGCGCGAGACCGGCCAGGTCATTGATCTCCTCGCTCTCGTGCCCCTCGCGCGACAGGTGCAAGATGAGCCCGAGGGTGCCAGCCGTCGTCAGCACGTAGGTGACGATGTAAAACATGGCCGAGCTGTAGGCGTTCGCACCCGACAGCGTGTTGCCGCTGACCACGCCCACCGCCATGCCCAGCAGCAGGAAGCCCATCTGCGCGATCGTCGAGTAGGCGAGCATGCGCTTGAGGTTGGTCTGCGCGATCGCGGCGAGGTTGCCCACCGCCAGCGACGCCACCGCGAGCACGATCAGCATCTGCTGCCAGTCCACCGCCAGCCCGAGCATGCCCTCCACGAGCAGCCGCACCGTGATGGCGAACGCGGCGAGCTTGGGCGCGCCGGCGATGAGCAGCGTCACCGCAGTGGGCGCGCCCTGGTAGACATCGGGAACCCACATGTGGAACGGTGCCGCGCCCAGCTTGAAGGCCAGGCCCGCCACGACGAATACCACCCCGAACACCAGCACGTCGTGGTTGATCCGGCCCGTGGCGATGCGCTCGAAGACCTTGGGGATCTCCAGGGTGCCGGTGGCGCCGTACATCATCGACATCCCGTAGAGCAGGAAACCGCTGGCCAGCGCCCCGAGCACGAAATACTTCATCGCCGCCTCGGTGGCCAGCGCGTGGTCCCGGCGCAGCGCCGTGAGCGCGTACAGCGACAGGCTCATCAACTCCAGGCCCAGGTACACCACCAGGAAATGGTTGGCCGAGCACATGATCGAGATGCCCAGCGTCGCGAACAGCGTGAGCGTGAAGAACTCGCCCTTGAGCATGTCGCGGCTGGCGAGGTAGGGCTGGGCATAGGCCACGGTCAGCATCACCGCGATGCAGGCTGCGCCCGCGAGCAGGTGGCCCATCGGGTCGGACACGACCATGCGCTGCAGCCCGTAGAGCGTCTGGCCGCCATCGAAGAGCGCGAAGTGCATCGCGGCCACGGTCGCCAGCGTGGCCTGGGTGAGCCAGAAGGTGGGGCGGCGCGCCGCATCGGTGACCCACAGGTCGACGAGCGTGATCACCAGCGCCATCGCCAGCAGCACGATCTCGGGGTAGACGACGTTCATCGCTTGCATGGCTTGTCCCGCCGGCTCAACGCCGGTTCAAGGCAGCTTGCTGGCCGCCACGTGGCGCAGCAGCTCGGCCACCGACGCGTCCATCACGTCGGTGAAGGGTTTGGGGTAGATGCCCATCGCGAGCACCGCCACGGCGAGCAGCCCGAGCACCAGGAATTCACGCGCATTGATGTCGTCCAGGGCTCGAACATGGTCGTTGGCGATGTCACCGAAGTACACCCGCTTGACCATCCACAGCGTGTAGGCGGCGCCGAAGATGAGCGTCGTGGCCGCCAGCAGCCCGATCCAGAAGTTCACCTTGACGGCGCCCAGGATCACCATCCACTCGCCCACGAAGCCGGCCGTGCCCGGCAGCCCGCAGTTGGCCATCGCGAACAGCACGGCGAACGCCGCGAAACGCGGCATGGTGTTGGCCACGCCGCCGTAGGCCGATATCTCACGCGAGTGGACGCGGTCGTAGAGCACGCCGATGCACAGGAACATCGCCCCGGAGACGAAGCCGTGGCTGATCATCTGCACGATCGCGCCGGAGACGGCGAGGTGGTCGAACAGGAAGAAGCCCAGCGTGACGAAGCCCATGTGCGCGATCGACGAGTACGCCACGAGCTTCTTCATGTCCTGCTGCACGAGCGCGACGAGACCGATGTAGAGCACGGCGACCAGGCTGAGCGTGATGAGCAGCCAGGCCCACTCGCGGCTCGCGTCGGGGGCGATGGGCAGCGAGAAACGCAGGAAGCCGTAGGCGCCGAGCTTGAGCATGATGGCCGCCAGCACCACCGAGCCGCCCGTGGGCGCCTCGACGTGGGCATCGGGCAGCCACGTGTGCACGGGCCACATCGGCACCTTGACCGAGAACGCCGCGAAGAAGGCGAAGAAGAGCAGCGTCTGCGCCGGCAAGGGCAGCGGCAGCTTGTGCCAGGTCAGGACGTCGAAGCTGCCGCCCGACTTGTAGTACAGGTACAACAGCGCCACCAGCATCAGCAGCGAACCCAACAGCGTGTAGAGAAAGAACTTGAAGGCCGCGTAGACACGCCGCGGCCCGCCCCACACGCCGATGATGATGTACATCGGGATCAGCGTGGCCTCGAAGAAGACGTAGAAGAGCAACCCGTCGACCGCGCTGAACACGCCCACCATGAGCCCCGACAGGATCAGGAAGGCGCCCATGTACTGGTTGACACGGTCAGTGATGACCTCCCAGCCGGCGAGCACGACGATGACCGTGATGAAGGCCGTGAGCAGCACGAACCACACCGACAGCCCGTCCACGCCCAGCGCATAGTTCACGTTGAAGCGCTCGATCCAGGGCACCGTCTCGCGGAACTGGAGCGCGGCCGACGAAGTGTCGAAGCCAAAGGCCAGCGGCAGCGTCACGAAGAAGCTCGCCACCGCTCCCACCAGTGCGATCCAGCGCACCACGCCAGCGTGTTCGTCGCGGCCCGCTGCCAGCAGCAGCGCGCCCACCGCGATCGGCAGCCAGATGGCGACGCTCAGCAAACCCATCGGTACCCTCTCTTGTCGTTCTTGTAGTCGGTCAACCCGCAGCGAGGGTGCCGAGCATGGGCCACAGGCGCCAGGTCAGCAGGCCGAACACGCCCAGGATCATCACCAGCGCATACCAGTAGAGATGGCCGGTCTGCACGCGACGCGTCAGAGAAGCCACCCAGCCCACCAGCCGCGCCGAGCCGTTGACGGCCAGGCCGTCGATCAGCGCCACGTCGCCGCCCTTCCACAGGCCGCGGCCCAGCACCCGCGCGCCTGCGGCCAGCACGTGCTCGTTGAACCAGTCCAGGTAGTACTTGTGCTCGAGCACGCGCACCACCGGAGCCAGCACGCGCGCGATCGCCGCCGGGATGTCGGGGCGCTTCAGATAGAACCACCCCGACAGCGCCACACCGGCCACAGCCAGCCAGAAAGGGGCCGTGACGAAGGCGTGCAAGGCCATCGCCACCGGACCATGGAAGCCCTCGGCCAAGGCCTTCATCGACCCGTGACGCGCAGCGTCGACGACGATTGCATCCTTGAGGAAGTCCCCGAAGAGCATGGGCTGGATCGTCAGGTAGCCGATCACCACGGACGGCACGGCCAGCAGCACCAGCGGCGCGGTCACGACCCACGGCGATTCGTGCGGCTCGTGCGCCTCGCCGTGGTCGTCATGCCCATGGTCGTCCTCGGCCGGGTGCGGCTTGTGGCGGAAGCGCTCCTCGCCATGGAAGACGAGGAAATACATCCGGAACGAATAGAAGGCCGTGACGAAGACCCCGGCGACCACGGCGAAGGTGGCGAACGTGGCCCCCGGCAGGCGGCTGGCCTCCACTGCGAGGATGATGCTGTCTTTCGAATAGAAGCCGGCGAAGAGCGGCGTGCCGATCAACGCCAGCGAGCCCAGCAGCGAGGTCAGCCAGGTCAGCGGCATGTAGCGGCGCAGGCCGCCCATGTTGCGGATGTCCTGGTCGTGGTGCATGCCGATGATCACCGAGCCCGCGGCCAGGAACAGCAGCGCCTTGAAGAACGCGTGCGTCATCAGGTGGAACACCGCCACCGAGTAGGCCGAGACGCCGAGAGCCACCGTCATGTAGCCGAGCTGGCTCAGCGTGGAGTACGCCACCACGCGCTTGATGTCGTTCTGGATGATGCCCAGGAACCCCATGAAGAGTGCCGTGATGGAGCCCACCACGAGCACGAGGTTCAGCGCCGCATCCGACAACTCGAAGAGCGGGGACATGCGTGCGACCATGAAGATGCCCGCCGTCACCATCGTGGCGGCGTGGATCAGCGCGGAGATGGGCGTCGGGCCTTCCATCGAATCAGGCAGCCACACGTGCAGCGGGAACTGCGCGCTCTTGCCCATCGCGCCGATGAACAGGCACACGCAGATCACCGTCACGAGCATCCAGTCGCTGCCCGGGAACGTGAGCTTGGACAGCTCGCCCGCCTTCGCGAAAGTCTCGCCGTAGTTGAGGGTGCCGGCGTAGGCGGCCAGCAGGCCGATGCCCAGGATGAAGCCGAAGTCCCCCACCCGGTTCACCAGGAAGGCCTTCATGTTGGCGAAGATCGCCGTGGGCCTCTTGAACCAGAAGCCGATCAGCAGGTCGCTCACCCGACCCACCGCCACCCCGCCGAAGAACAGCTGCTGGACGTGGTTGCTCATCACGAGCAGGAGCATCGAGAAGGTGACCAGCG
>CAILKA010000633.1 GCA_903834645.1 uncultured beta proteobacterium | reverse complement strand
GATCCCAACGGTGCTGGGCGGTGCGAAAGGAAAAGATGCGCTCCTTGGCGCGGCTCTTTTCTTCGTCGCGCCGGCCGCCTCCGAAGGCGGCATCGAAGCGGTGCGCGTCGAGCGCCTGCTTGAGGCCCTGCGTGCGCCACAGGTCGGTGTGCACCTGCGAGCCGTGGTCGAAGGGGTTGATGGAAAGGCGCACCGCCTCGGGGTTGTGGTGCACGAGCATTTCCACGCCGTAGCGCCGGGCGATGCCCTCGCGCAGCGCGTACATGTCCTGGAACTCCCAGGTGGAATCGATGTGCAGCAGCGGAAAAGGCGGCGGCGCCGGGTAGAAGGCCTTCATCGCCAGGTGCAGCATCACGGTGCTGTCTTTGCCGATGGAGTACAGCATCACCGGGCGCTCGGCCTCGGCCACCACCTCGCGCAGGATGTGGATGCTCTCGGCTTCGAGCTGCTGGAGGTGGGTGCGGGTGCCTACGCTGGCTGGGGCAGGGGCGTTCATGGCTCGCGTTCGCAGGTGGAGAGCTCGGGCTGCGCGGGCAGCTGCTCGGGCAGGAAGATCAGGCTCACGCCGTGGGAGGGTTCGCTCAGCCACGCGCCCAGGCGCGGGCGCCTGGGCAGCCAGCGGTTATCCGTGAGGAGCCACACCGGGCGGCCGGCCTCTTCGCGCAGCGCGCCCCAGAAAGCCAGCCAGCCCTCCTCGGTGGGCCAGCCGGGCGTGAGGCACCACCACACGGTGCCGCGGCCCGAGTGGGCCGCGAGCTGGCAGGCTGGGCGCCCGGGCAGCGTGCGCTCGGAGAGCGCCCACAGCCACGCGCCCGCCTCGTGGGCCAGGCGGCGCAGCCCCGGCAGCTCCTGCTCGCACCAGTGGGTCAGCCCGCCCGCGGGAGCGCGGCGCCAGGCATCCCAGGGGTCTGGCGGGGTGAGGCCAGCGCGCTGCCACAGGCGGCTGGCCAGGCCTTCGAGCTGGGTGGGGGCGAGGTCTTGCAGGGTGGGGAAGGCCTGGGCGAGGTCGGCGCAGGCGCGCTGCAGGCTCCACACGCCCGGGGCGGGGGCACCCAGGCGCTGCAGCCAGGCTTCCTCCTGTGCGGGCGTGAGCGCGCGCTCGGCAGCCGGCTTGCGGCCACGGGGCCGCACGTTCACCGCCTCCCAGCCTCCGCGCTGCCAAGCCTTGTGCGCGGCCACCACCGTGGGCGCGCTCAGGCCGCAGGCGGCGGCGGCCTCGGCCAGCGTGCGGCCCTCCAGGCGCAGGGCTACGGCCTGATGGCGGCGGGCGTTGAGCTCCGCGACGGGCATGGAGGCAGCCTCGGGAGATTCCTCGGGCCGAGTGAAAAACATTAAAGTTTTAATACCGTAATGAGCCCCACAAGATAATACATTAACTTTTCCGTTTTGACCGGGCGCTGCGGCAGCCCTGCACAAGGCACCCAGATCTACGCTCGTGGCCTCCGGATGGTCAGAGCAGGGCGCGGAGGCCGTGCGTGCTGAGCGGGCCTTCACGCAGCTTCAGCCCGGTTCTTCGCTTGCGCCTGCGCAGTCCTTGGTGACGCCGCCGCCAGAGCCCTGCTCCACGATTGAGCCCTTTCACTCCCAGGCCTGGCCGGCTGCCGGAATCTCGCCCCATCGCAACGCCGAGGGCGCAGGGAGGGCAGCATGCAGCGCGATGGGTTCGGGCAGGTGTGGCGCGCCAGGGAGCTTGCCGGGATCCGGGTGGCCGCGGCCATCGTGGCTTGCGGGGGTGCTTGCCTGGCCCTGTCAGCGCCCGCTTGCGCCCATGACGAGCCAGGCTACCCTTCAGTGCCGCCTGCCGAAGGAGAAACGACTGCCCCGCGCCCGCCATGGAGTGCGCGCCAAGCGGCCTGGGCCGATGGCCTGAGCACGGCGCTGGCGATGTCCCAGGGTGCTGTGGAACGTAACCCACTCGTCGGCTCCACGCCAGCGGGGCTCCTGGCTGCCACCGGTGCCAAGCTCGGCATGGTGGAGCTGGTGGACCGCTCGAACCTGACGCCCGAGCAGAGGCACCGCACGCTCAACGCGATGGCGGCCCTGTGGGGTGGCGCCAGGATCAACAACCTGCTGATCCTGCTCTCGGCGCAGCCGCCCGTGGCCATGCTGGCCGGTGTAGCCGGGGGGCTGTGGATGTGGCGCCGGCACGGCGCGGCCGAGGCCCCGGATGCGGTGGCGGCGAAAGTGCCGTGGCCCGACACGTCAGGCGAGTAGCCCCAGACCAGACATCCAACTGCTCGACCGTGCCGGCGCTCAGCCTGTGTGCCGCCGCTGGCGGCATCGCGCATCACCGGGTGCAGCGCCTTCTCCAGGT
>CAILKA010000632.1 GCA_903834645.1 uncultured beta proteobacterium | reverse complement strand
CCGCCGTGGTGTCGTAGTCGGTGACGCGGTCCACGCCCGAGCCTCGGCCGAAGACATACGTGTCGTCGCCTGCGCCGCCATCCAGGGTGTCGTTGCCCGCTCCCCCGTCCAGCGTGTCGGCCTGGGCACCGCCGTACAAGGTATCAAACCCATCAAATCCACGGATCAGATATCCACGATCGCTAAGACCGGCCACGATGTCGTTGCCCGACCCGCCCACGAGCGCAAGCTTGCCGGTGATGGTGGGTTCGCCGTAGACACCGTCAAGAAACACGAAGTTCTCCACCTTGTAGCCGGGGGCTCCCGCACTGAAGTATTGGCTGACGACCAACTGACTGGCGGCACCGTAAGTGAGGAGAAGATCGTTGCCGCGCCGTTCAATGGCCCCGACGTCGGCAAAAACCATCCCGTCAAACTTGACGGAGTCGATGTTCCCTTTGGTGGTGTCGTAGTCAACGATTCGGTCTACGCCCGAATCCAAACCGACCCAGTAGGTGTCGTTCCCCAAGCCTCCTTCGAGCTGATCATTGCCCGCTCCGCCCATCAGCGTGTCGTCACCCGCGTTGCCGTACAGGGTGTCGTTTCCTTCTGCACCGTCCAGGCTGTCGGCAGAGGCGTAGCCCACCAGAACATCGGCTTGCGCCGTTGCCTGCAGCAGCAGGGCCTTGACCGTGGCCACGTCCCACACCGTGCCCCCGGCAAAACTCAGCCGCTCCACCGCCGCGCTGCTGGCGCCGTCGGCGCTGAAGTAGCCATTGATGGTCAGGCTCTCGCCCGTGCCCTTGAGCCGGATCACCAGGTGGTCGCCAGACCGCGCCAGGGCCACGTCTTCCGGATTCAGGCCCTGCGCAAACCGGACGGCATCGGCCTGCACGCCCGGCGCATCGGAATCACTGTTGTTGACGGTATCGTTTCCCGCCCCGGGCCCAAAGACGTAGACGTCCGCACCCGCTCCACCACTGAGCAGATCATTGCCTGCGCCGCCGTCCAGCAGATCCGCGCCGCCAGCGCCACTGAGCGAATCCGCCCCTGCGCCGCCCAACATCAGATTCGGGCTACCGTTGCCTGACAAGTTGTCGGCCCCATCACCGCCGGCATGGATCGAGGGTGCAGCCGGGTCAGGCGTGCCCGCAGGAGGTGCCGGGGCAGCGCCGGGGGCCGAGCCAGCGGCCAGAGCCCGATCGAGCAGCCAATCGAGAGCAACATCGGTACCTTCCGATCTCGGCCCGAAGGCGAGCGATGATCTCGCTGTCGCCCCAGGCTCGCAGTGAGCCGACCAAGGCACTGACCGCATGCAGGGCGCCAAGCCGGTCTTCGCCCGTGATGCGCTCGACGATGGACTGAGTCAGGCGCGAAGTATCCCAATCGAGACGGCCGGAGGCCGGTGCGTCGGGCGCCGACTGGGTTTCAGAAGTCACCCACTGCAAGGAAAGCAGGCTGAACAACTCTGGCCCCTCCGTTTGCCAGTGCAACTCTGTGCCGATGTTCTGCTTGAAGGTCGTCCAGGCCTCCCGGAGCACCGACGAGGCGTTTGGCCCGGGCGTACTGCCCCAACCACCTTGGCGGAACCCCTCGCCCAGCAGGCGTTCAAGTGCCGTCAACTGCCGGGCGTCGATGTTGGCACCACGGCTGCCCGGCGCAACACCCTCCACAGCGGCCCAGCAGAAGATGATCTGCTCCAGCAAGGCATCACGCTGCTCGACGCTTGCCGCAGACCACTGCTCCATCAGCGCCTGCAGTTTCCCGCTCTCGTCCCGCGCCATGGCTTGATGCAGGCTGCGAATTTCACCCATGCCGGGCAAGTTGGGCAGGGCTTCGATGGTGGCGCTCACGGCAACCAGGTCAGATTCCACCGTGCGCGCCAGGTCGACAGAAAACCAGACATCGACGAGCCGGCGGGTGAACCCGCTGGCGTGGGTGTAGGAGCCGACCTGCAAATGCCGATTGCCCTGGGCGTCGGTGCTGGAGGCAGAAGAATAGGAAAGTGTCAACTTGGCAACACCTGCCTCGGGCAGGCTGAGCAGCTCGCCTTTGTCGACGTTGCCATCACTGTTCACGTCACGCCAGACCCGCAGGCTCGCGTGGGCGGAATCGTTGGCGTCCACCACGCCGTCGCCGTTGTCATCCAGCTCGCGCAGCGCCTCAAAGCCGTT
>CAILKA010000631.1 GCA_903834645.1 uncultured beta proteobacterium | reverse complement strand
CTGCCGGTGGCGGTGAAGCGCTTGGCGGGGTCGCGCGTGGTCATGCTGATCGCGCCGGCCACGGAGTTCTTGCCGAACAGCGTGCCCTGCGGGCCGCGCAGGAACTCCACGCGCTCGACGTCGAAGGTCTCCTGGTTGAAGGCGGCCGTGCGTCCCATGAAGACACCATCGACGTAGACTCCGATGCCGCTGTCGAAGCCGACGTTGGGGCGGTTCTGGGCCTGCACGCCGCGCACTGAGAAATTGGGCAGCGCGTTGTTCTCCCCGCCCAGGAACGAGACGTTGGGCACCGCCACTTCCGAGATGCGGATGGCCCCGCGGTCCTTGATCTCCTCGGCACCGACGACGGTGACGGACAGCGGCGCGTCGATGGCCCGCTCGAGCCACTTTCGCGCCGTGATGACCACGGTGTCGGGCGTGCTCTCGGCGGCCCCGGCGGCGGGCGCCTGGGCGTAGGCGGCGGGCAGCGTGCCGGCCACCACGAGGCAGGACAGCGCGCGGACCACGGGATTCTTCAGAAAGTCTGGGCGGCTCATGATCTCTCCTGCAGGATGGGCCGCTCAGGCGGCCTGGTAGTAGGGGTGACAGGCTTCTCGCGCGCGCTGCATGCAACGCTCGACGGTGCGCGTGGTGACCCCGAGGCGCGCAGCGATCTCGGGGTGTGTGAGGTCGTCCAGGCAGCTCATCTCGACGACGCGGCTGACGCGCGGCCCGGCGGCATACAGGCGCAGCGCGATCTGCCGCATGGTGCGCTGCCAGTGCACCTGGCTCTCGATGGACGGCGCCCGGCTCTCGAGCTCGAGCTCATCGTCCAGCGGGTCATGGCGCAGCACCTGGCGGTACTGGTCGCGGCGCGCGCGGTCGATGAGGAGGTGCTCGGCGATGCGCAACAGGTAGGCCCGCGGGTTGAGGTCGAGCTTGGAGGGGTCGGGCAGTTGCGCCACCCGCAGGAACACTTCCTGCACCGTGTCGGCCACGTCCTCCTCGTTGCGCAGGGATCGCGCGACAAAAGCGCGAAGCGCGCGGTGGTGTGCCGCGAACACCTGTGCGATGTAGTGCGCCCGCTCCGCCGCACGCTCGGGACGGTCCAGCCCGCGCAGGGTCACTGTGAGCGCCTGAGACTCTCCCATCCCGCCTGCAGGCAGCGTGTGCATCTGCGATCGCCTCCTGTAGAAGGCAAGCCCTGCCGGGTTGCCTGTTGCACGGATTCGGTCTATCCTAGATTTGAACGGACGTTCGGTCAATACATGACCGCGCCCAGGAAAACCCTCTGCCCACCGACGGGCACAGACCACACAAGGAGCACAGATGAGCCAGACCGCATGGGTTGCCGGGGTCGGGATGATCCCCTTCAGGAAACCGGGAGCGAGCCAGGCCTACGACGCCATGGGCGCGCAGGCCGTGCAGCTTGCGCTTCGTGACGCCGGGCTGGACTACCGGGAGGTTCAGCAAGCCTACGCCGGCTTCGTGTACGGAGACTCCACCAGCGGGCAGCAGGCGCTGTACCAGGTGGGGCTCACCGGCATCCCGATCGTCAACGTGAACAACGCCTGCGCCACCGGCTCCACCGCGCTGTTCCTGGCGCGCCAGGCGGTGGCCAGCGGCGTGGTCGACGTGGCCCTGGCGCTGGGCTTCGAGCAGATGAATCCGGGCGCGCTCGGCGTGACCGCCACCGACCGGCCCAGCATCATGGGGCGCCAACTCGCGCATGCGCGCGAGACCATCGAGTGGCGTGATGACGTGCCCATGGCCGCCTTGCTCTTCGGCAGCGCCGGGGCCGAGCACCAGCGGCTGCACGGCACCAGCGACGAAGCCTTCGCGCGCGTGTCGGTGAAGGCGCGCCAGCATGCCGCGCGCAACCCGCTGGCGATCTTTCGCGACCCGCTCACGGTCGAGGAGGTGCTGGCGAGCAAGCCCATCTACGGCCCACTCACCCGGCTGCAGTGCTGCCCCCCTACCTGCGGCGCGGCAGCTGCCATCGTGGTCTCGCCGGCCTTCGCACGGCGACGCGGCCTGACCGCACAGTCCGTGGAGATCGTGGCGCAGGCCATGACCACCGACCCCGAGGCCACGCTTGAGGGCCACAGCATGATGCGCGTGGTCGGCTACGAGATGGCGCGCGAGGCGGCCCTGCAGACCTACGCGAGCGCGGGCATCGGCCCGGACGAG
>CAILKA010000630.1 GCA_903834645.1 uncultured beta proteobacterium | reverse complement strand
ATCTCCTGCATCAGCGCGATGTGCATCAGATGGCCCGGCCAGGCCTCGTGCAGGGTGACGCTCACAAGCGCGTAGGTGGGCACGCGCTCGGGCAGGCCGTTGATCCAGAACGTGCCCGCGGCAGACCCGTCGGCCGGGTTGGGCTGGGCGTAGGCGATGGGCAGTTTCTCGGAGGCGGCTGGCGGAATGGACTGCACGCCGTAGGTGGCCCGGGGCAGATGGCCGAGGATCGTCGGAATCTTTCCGTCGATGCGCTTGGCCAGGGACTCCACGCGTTCGCGCAGCCGCGCAGCCGTGGTCTCCCGGAAGGCCGGGTCTACGCTCAGGAAGCGCCGGTACCCGTTCAGGTCGCCACCCTGGCCAGCCCGCGCGGCCACCTCCGCCATCTCATCCTCCAGCCGGCGCACCTGCTCGAGCCCGAGCGCGTGCACGGCGTCCGGCTCCAGTGGCAGGTTGGTGAAATGCCGCACCCAGAAGGCGTAGAACTCGGCCCCCAGCGGACTGTCGCTGCAGGACACGCTGTCCCGGGCGGCAGGCAGCAGGCGACGCTCCAGGTGGTCGGCCATGGCCTGCAAGGCCGGCTGGATCTCCTGACCCACGACGCGCGCGCCTTCCTGGGCAAGACCCACCATCGGGGCCTGGGACGCCAGCGGCGAGCGCCCGAAGGGTGCGCACCAGGCCGTGCGCGCTGCATCGCCTTGCGCGGCCTGCCGCAGGTTGGCAGCGGCCGCCGCGAGCACCACCTTCGGTGCGCGGATGCCACGTGCCAGGCCCTCGTCCAGGCAGGCCTGCACGTCGCGGAAGTAGGCCGGCAGCGTGGCCAGGCGCTCCAGGTAGCGCTGGGCCTGCGCGAGGTCGGCCAGTTGCGTCAGGTTGGCGAAGTACTGCGTGTTGAATTCCGGCCCCGCCGGCAGCAGCCAAGGTCGAAGGTGCGAGGCGGCGGCGTGCAGGCCCTGCAAGTCGGCGAGTTCACGCTCCAGCAGGCGGTGAGTGATGCGGTCCTGCTGCGAAAGCCCTGCCAGCGGGATGTCGCCGAGTTCCGTCTGCAGACCTCGCGCCACCTCGGCCCGGCGGGCGAAGTCTTCGGGGGCTTCGCGAAACATCGTGGGATCGTCTGCCGGCTGCCCGGCCGTGAGGGCGTTCAGCGGGAACTCGCGGCGCAGGAACTGCCAGTAGCGTTCCGTCAGGGACTCCAGCCCTGCGGCCGCCCGGCCGGCCTCGCCATTCACGGGGTTTGCGGTGCTGCGCTCAGACATGCGTCGGGGCCTTCCACACCTGCCGCGCCAGACGCAAGAGGTTTCCGCCCAGCAGCGCCTCGAGATCGGCGTCCGAGTAGCCCCAGCCTTGCAGCGAGGTCACGATCTCCTCCAGTTGCTCGGGCGGCACGAAGCGGGCCCCCAGCTCGTAACCCAGACCCGGCGGGAAGGTGCCCTTCATCTTCTCGACGTGTTCCTCCAACTCGCGGGTGTCGAACACATAGTCCAGCGCGATGGACACGTGGGCCGGGCCTACCAGCTGCACCACGTGGTCCACGTGGCGGGCGTAGGTCTGGCTGGAGATGTCGTTGTGGCCGAGAAAGATGCCCACGCCGTTGATGCCCACCACGCCGCCGGTGGCGGCGCAGGCACGGATGAGCTCATCAGGAATGTTGCGCGGGTGCGGGTGCAGCGCCGCGCAGTTGCTGTGCGAGAAGATGACGGGTCGCGTTGCGACGTCGAGAACTTCACGCACGGTGCGGTGCCCTGTATGGCTGACGCACACCTGCATGCCCACCCGCTCCATCTCGGCCACGACGGCGCGGCCGAAGGGTGTCAGACCTCCATCCTCGTCCTGGCAACCCCCGCCCACGCGGTTGGGGTTGTTGTAGGCCATCAGCATCCAGCGCACGCCCAGGTCGTAGTACATCTGGATCAGGCTGAGCTGATCCCCCACGGCGTTGGCGCCTTCGATGTCAAAGCCCACCGCCAGGCGGCCCGTGGTGCGGGCCCGCTCAATATCACCCGCCTCCAGCAGCAGCAGGTACTCGTCCGGACGCGCCAGCAGCCAGTGGCGCAGCGCGGCGATCATCCGCAGGTGCTCTTCCGGACCCTGATCGCCGAAGCCGATGTTCACGGTGATCGCGTCGAAACCGGCCGCCCTGTGGCGCGCCAGTTGCGGCAGAAAGGAGGGATCCAGCGGGCGCAACGGCATGCAGGCGTGGTGGTCCCAGACGGGCACGGCATCGATGAGCCGGCGCGCGGGAGAGAGGGTGGCTTGAGGCATGAGCAATCTTCGATCCTGGGGTCCGACCTTACGACGGGCGGGGAGGCGACCGGTTAGGCTCGGACAAACAAAATTTAGGAGACCCGCCCGCATGCAACTGCAACGCGACACGGCGCCGGAACTGCCTTCCGCCCTGGACTTTGACAGCGAATGGCATCGCGCCGCCCAGGAGGACGGACGATCGCAGCGCATCTCGCGCAACGTGGTCCGCACCATCTATGCGCCCCCGTACGGCAGAGGCATGACCGACACGGTGCGGCTAGGGCCCGACGCCCTGGTCAACGTCATCAACTGTGTGGTGCCGAGAGCGGCGCACTGGACCTACTCCGACCAGGAGCCGCTGATCACGCTGCGCGCCTCCCTTGCCTGCGATGTGGAGTTCCGCTATGGGGCGGGGCCTGCACTGGTCTTCAATCGGCCCGAACTGACCCTGACCTGCATACCGCCGCTGCTCCCACTGAGCGCCCACATCGTGGCTGGCGCACGACAACAGGGGATCGTCGCGGTGTTCAAGGCCCGCAGCTTTGCGTCGCGTTTCGGTCTGCTGCCCGAGGACCTGCCGCCCGAGCTGCGCTTTGCGATCGAGGGTGACGCCGGCATGGGACGCATTGCGTCATTCCCCATCGACCAGCGGGTGGCCGCGCTGGTGGGTGATACCTTGGACAGCCGGCTGCATGGGGAGTTGCGTACCGTGCAACTCGCCGGCCGTCTAGCCGAGCTGGTGGCCTATGCGCTGGAGGCCATGCTGCACCAGCACGAGGCTCGGACTGCAGTGCTGTCGCGTCGCCGCGATCTCGATCTTGCGCGCGCCGCGCAGGCCAGGCTGGACCGCGACTACCGGCGCCCCCCCAACTTCGCCGATCTGGCACGGGAGATCGGTACCAGCCAGAACAAGCTCAAGTCCGTCTTCAAGCAGGCCTTTGGTCTGACCATGGCGGACTATTGTCTGGAGCGCCGCGTGCGCGAGGCACAGCAGTTGCTGATGGAGGCCACGCCGACCATTGCCCAGGTGGCCGAACGGGTGGGCTACGAGCACCAGAGCAGCTTCACGGCGGCCTTCAGAAGCCAGGTGGGCATGTCGCCGCGCGAGTACCGCCGTCACCGCGCCCCTTTCAGCCTGGAACTCCCAGCCTAGGGTTTCAACCCGGAGTTGGTCGGATCGCCTAAATCTTTGGTGCAAGGGCTCACGCGGGCCGTTGCGGTCGCTCTTATCGTGGCCGCAACCACCGGACAAGGAGCCTGACCATGACCACGAACTTCCGACTCAGCGCGCTGGCGCTGGCCCTTTCAGCCGCCTGGCCCGCGCTGGCCCAGCAAGCACCCGCCACACCGCCAGCATCCGAAGATGAGTCGCAGCGGGTGGTCATCACCGCCAGCAAGCGTGCTGAGAAGCAGCGCGAGGTGGCGGGCACGGTGTCGGTGATCTCGGGCAGTGATCTGGAGCGGCGCGGGGCGCGTGATCAGGAGGACTTTCTGAAGCTGGCCCCCGGGGTGCAACTCAACCGCGGTGACCCCAACAACAACGGCATCACCATCCGTGGCCTGAGCAGCCAGGCATCCCCGGAGAGCGGTGGCGGGCAGCAAAATCCCAGCGGCCGCTACCTGGAGGATGTGCCCCTGGCTTCACCCATCGGCAAGGGGTTGGTGGCAGACATCCTGCCCTTCGACCTGGACCGGATCGAGGTGCTTCGCGGACCGCAGGGCGCGCTGTTCGGTTCGGGTTCGCTCGGGGGCGCTTTGCGTTACCTGCTGGCCAAGCCCGATCTGAAGTCCTTCGATGCGGCGGTGCAGGTGGGGCTCACCAGCGTGTCGCAAGGCAAGACTGCCGCTTCGCTGAACGGCATGCTCAATGTGCCTCTGGGTGAAACGGCCGCGTTGCGTGTGGTGGCCTTTGATCGAACCTCACCAGGCTACATCGACAACAAGGGCACCAAGAGCCAGGACGCCAACGAAGTACGTCAGACTGGCGGCCGGGTTCTGGTCACCATGAAGCCCTCGCGAGAGTTGACGGCCACCCTGGTGGCCAGCACGCAGAAGACCCAGCAGGATGACTTCAGCT
>CAILKA010000629.1 GCA_903834645.1 uncultured beta proteobacterium | reverse complement strand
GCCAACACGGCCAGTGCGACGCTGAAGGCAAGCCCGGCGAGGGTTCGTGTCATGGGTATCTCCGAGGGGGTGGTGGGTCAGGGTCGGTCCGGGGCCGTCGAGGGTGACCCGGGTCGGGAGGATCGGCGCATTCAGCCGTGCAGACGCGAGGTGCGTGGCACGCCGGCGAGCAGGAAGTCCATCTGGTCGGCCACGATGCGCCGGCCGCGCAGGATCATGTCCTCGTGCAGGCTGGGCACATAGGGAAGATACAGCAGCGCCATGCGGGCCTCCTCGGGCAGCCGGCTGCCCTTGGCCGTGTTGCACGCGCGGCAGGCGGTGATGCAGTTCATCCAGCTGTCGCGCCCGCCACGCGAGACGGGCACGATATGTTCGCGCGTGAGCTCGTCGCCGCGAAAGCGCCCGCCACAGTAGGCGCACACCTGCCGGTCGCGCACGAAGAGCTTGGGGTTGCTGAGTGCCGGTTCGACCCTCCAGGCGCGGCTCGGTATGGCTCCGCGCACGGCGACGATCGGGTGCACCTCGATCCGAGACTGATGCCCGGTGGCGCGCTGGATGCCTCCGCGCAGCACGCGCAGGGGCTCGCCGAGGGTCCACGCGACCGCATCGCTCGCGTAGAGGGTCGCGGCGTCCTGGGTCGAGATCCAAGCCTGGGGTCGGCCGGAGATGTCGAGCTGGAGCACGTCCATTGCCGCTAAGCATAGCAAGGTCTGGCGTCTGCCCTCGGGCGTATGGAGCCAGCCCTGCGCACGTCAAAGGGGTGTTGGGTCGCGTCCGCCGGAATTCATGTAAAAATAGCACGACCGTTCGTATTATTTTCATGCCAGTCGCTCCTCCCACCGCCGTGACCGAAGCCTCTGCCGCCTCCCAGCCCACCGTCTCCCTGCCGGGCCGCCCGCACCACAAGGGGCAGCTCACGCGCGCGGCGATCCTCGAAGCGGCGCTCGGGCTGGCCTCGCACATGGGGCTGGAGGGGCTGTCCATCGGCGCGCTGGCCGAGCTGATGCAGATGAGCAAGTCGGGGGTGTTTGCCCACTTCGGATCGCGCGAGGAGCTGCAGATCAGCGTGGTGCGCGAGTACCACGTCCGCTTCGAGGCCGAGGTCTTCACGCCGGCGCTGGGCGAGTCACGCGGGCTGCCGCGGTTGCGGGCGCTCTTCGAGCGCTGGGTGCGCCGCGTCTCCCTGGAGCTCGACTCGGGCTGCATCTACATCAGCGGTGCGGTGGAGTTCGACGATCGCCCCGGGCCCGTGCGCGAGGCGCTGGTCTCGATGGTCGTGTCGTGGCACCGCGCGCTGGCACGGGCCATCGGAATTGCCATCGAGGTGGGCCACCTGCGCGCCGACACGGACGTGCAGCAGATGTTGTTCGAGGTGCATGGCCTGATCCTGGCGCTGCATCACGATGCGCGGTTCCTGCGCAGCCCCGATGCACCGCAACGTGCGCGTCTGGCCTTCGAACGCGTCGTCGCTCAGGCATCGGCGCGTGCACCCGGGGTCGCGCCAGCGCCTGCTGGCCGCCCTGCGCGCAGCCCCCGCCCCGCCAGCCGCACCCGGATCTGATTTCCTCCACCGCCTTGACCAGACGGAACCCACCATGCCCACCTACACCCCGCCGCTGCGTGACCTGAAGTTCGTGCTGCACGAACTCCTGGACGTCACCTCGACGCTCAAGACCCTGCCGCCGCACGCCGACATCGACGCCGACACGATCAACGCCGTGCTCGAGGAGGGCGGCAAGTTCGCCGCCGAGGTGATCTTCCCGCTCAACGCCAGCGGCGATGCACAGGGCTGCCGCCACGACAAGGCCACGCACGAGGTGCGCACGCCCGCGGGCTTTCCAGCGGCCTACGCGCAGTACGTCGAAGGCGGGTGGCCCGCCTTGAGCGCCGACCCGGCTTATGGCGGGCAGGGCCTGCCGATCGTGCTCAACCAGTGCTTCTACGAGATGCTGAACTCGGCCAACCAGGCCTGGACGATGTACCCGGGCCTGTCGCACGGCGCCTACGAGTGCCTGCACGCGCACGGCACGCCGCAGCAGAAGGCCACCTACCTGCCCAAGCTCACCTCGGGCGAGTGGACGGGCACGATGTGCCTGACCGAGCCCCACTGCGGCACCGATCTCGGGATGCTGCGCACGAAGGCCGAGCCGGTGGCCGGCGCGCCCGAGGGCACCTACCGCCTCACGGGCCAGAAGATCTTCATCTCCGCCGGCGAGCACGACCTGGCTCCCAACATCGTGCACCTGGTGCTGGCCCGGCTGCCGGACGCGCCGGCGGGCAGCAAGGGCATCTCGCTCTTCGTCGTGCCCAAGTTCCACGTCAACGAAGACGGCAGCCTGGGCGAGCGCAACGCGATCTTCTGCAACGCCATCGAGCACAAGATGGGCATCCACGGCAGCGCCACCTGCCAGATCGTGCTCGACGGGGCCGTGGGCACGCTCGTGGGCGCGCCGCACAAGGGGCTGGCGGCGATGTTCGTGATGATGAACGCGGCGCGCCTGGGGGTGGGCAACCAGTCGCTCGGCCTGACCGAGGTGGCCTACCAGAACGCGGTGGCCTACGCGCGCGACCGGCTGCAGATGCGCAGCCTGAGCGGCCCGAAGGTGCCGGACAAGCCGGCCGACCCGATCATCGTGCACCCGGACGTGCGCAAGATGCTGCTGACTGCGCGCGCGTACGCCGAGGGCGGCCGGGCGCTGGCGGTGTGGTGCGCGCTGCTGATCGACCGCGAGCTCAGCAGCGACGACGCCGATGAGCGCGCCGAGTGCGCCGACCTGGTGGCCGTGCTCACGCCGATCATCAAGGCCTTCATGACCGACAACGCCTGGATCGCCACCTCGCACTGCCTGCAGGTCTACGGTGGGCACGGCTACGTGCGCGAGTGGGGCATGGAGCAGTACGTGCGCGACTCGCGCATCAACATGATCTACGAGGGCACCAACACCATCCAGGCACTGGATCTGCTGGGCCGCAAGG
>CAILKA010000628.1 GCA_903834645.1 uncultured beta proteobacterium | reverse complement strand
GCAGCCGCTAAGCTGCGGGCATGAACGCCTCCCTCTTCGACCCCCTGCGCGTGGGCGACATCGACGTGGCCACGCGCATCGTGATGGCCCCGCTCACGCGCAACCGCGCGCCCGGCGGCGTGCCCCAGCCGCTGATGGCCACCTATTACGCGCAGCGTGCCGACCCGGCCACTGGCGCCGGGCTGATCATCAGCGAGGCCACCCAGGTCTGCCCCGAGGGCCAGGGCTATGGCGACACTCCCGGCATCCACAGTGCCGAGCAGGTCGCCGCCTGGCGTCCCGTGACGGCGGCCGTGCACGCGCGCGGCGGGCGCATCGTGTGCCAGCTGTGGCACGTCGGGCGCATCTCGCACGTGGACGTGCAGCCAGGCGGTGCTGCGCCCGTGTCCTCCACCGCGCGCGCCGCGCAGAGCAAGACCTGGGTGCACGGAGCCTTCGTGCCGTGCTCGGTGCCGCGCGCGCTGCGCGCAGGCGAGATCGCCGGCATCGTCGCGGCCTACGCGCACGCCGCGCGCTGCGCGCTGGATGCGGGCTTCGACGGCGTGGAGGTGCATGCCGCCAACGGCTACCTGATCGACCAGTTCCTGCGCGACAGCATCAACGATCGCGACGACGAGTGGGGCGGCTCGATCGAGAACCGCACGCGCTTGTTTGCCGAGGTGGTGCACGCGGTGGCCGCGGCCGTGGGGCCGGGGCGCACGGGCGTGCGACTCTCGCCCGTGAACCCCGGCAACGACGCCGGGCAGGACAGCGACCCGCAGGCCCTCTACGGCCGTGCGGTCGAGCGCATCGCCGCGCTCGAGCTCGCCTACCTGCACGTGATCGAGGGCCAGACGGGCGGCGCGCGCGACATCGCGCCCTTCGACTACGAGCGGCTGCGTGCGGCGTGCGGTGCGCGCACTTGGATGGTCAACAACGGCTATGACGGCGTGATGGCGCGGGAAGCGGTGGAAAGTGGCCGCGCCGACCTCGTGGCCTTCGGCAAGCCCTTCATCGGCAACCCCGACCTCGGGCGCCGGCTGCGAGAGGGATGGCCGCTGACGCAGGCCGACCGTGCGACCTTTTATGGCGGGGGCGAGACCGGCTACACCGACTACCCGCCGGCGCCCTGAGCGGGAACCCTCCAGCCGATCGGCGGGGGCGATCCTCAGCGCCCGACCCGCGCCCGAAACAGTTCGCGCAGGCTCACCTCGCGTGGACCCGGCTGCAGCGTGACCGGGTATCCCGCGCCCACGTCGCCCTCCTCGATCACGGCCAGGTAGGCGCCGCAAAAGCCGCTTTGCGCCATCAGCTTGACGGCCTGAGCGAAGCCCATGGCGGCGCCGAACTTGAAGCAAGGCATCCGGGGCTCGGATACCGCGAGCACGCAGCCCGGCAGCACGAGCCGGTCGCCGATCCACAGCGCCGTCTCGTCCAGGCCGGCGAGCGTCAGGTTCTCGCCCATCGCGCCGGCAGGAAGCGTCTCGTCCCACAGCGCCGCGCGAGCCTGCGCGCGCACCGTCTGCCAGAAGGCGTAGTGGACGGCCGGGTAGAGGTAGACGGCCTTGGAGATTCCGCCGTGCAGGCTGGTTTCGGCTTGCTCGTCGCCTTCCAGGCCGAGTCGCCTCACGGCCACTCGTGACGCGACGGGCCGCTTGCCGATGGCCGTGCGCACGCGCCGCCCATCGATCAGGCGCGACTCGACGCGGGCGACGTTGACGCTCGAGACGTGCATCGGCGGCAGCTCCAGCCGCGGGCTGGCCGGCCTCACGCCGGCTGCATCACGATCGCGAACACGACCGCGATGGCCATGTAGTAGCGAAAGGTCGCATCCTGCCCGCTGTAGTCCTTGGACTGCCAGGCGCACCACCACTGGCCCGCGCCGATCACGAAGATGGCGAACCACACCGTGAAGCCCAGGCCCAGGCCCGCCAGCGCGAGGGCCTTGGCGGCCTGGAAGCCCGCCACGTCCAGCCCGCGCGCGCCCCACATCGTCCAGGCCCCCCACAGGCACAGCAGCGCGACCGCGGCCTCCAGCACGATGATGAACACGTAGGCCGCGTGGTGCAGGGCCGGCGAGGTGATGCGCCGGTTCGTGAGCCGGCAGTCCGGGAAGATGGTGTCCATGCTCATCACGTGGCGCACGAAGTTGTGGTTCGTGCCGTAGTCGGTGATGTTGTTGAGCACCACCGAGGCGGCGAACAGGCCGATGTAGGCCGTGAACAGGGCTTGCAGGATGCGCAGGGTTTCCATCGTGGGTCTCGAAGTGGGCGGTGGGGTGGGCGCCGGCTGGCGTCGCATCGACATTGGAGCAAGTCTTGGGCCGGGCTGCCACGCCTGCCTGGGCAGCCTGCGGGAAAGCCAAGATGCGCATAATCCCGGCCTCGCCCGCCGGTTACAGCGAGGTTACTTCGGGCGGACAATCCGGGCCAACGCCCGGCCGGGGCGGTGCTGGCGCGCCCGGCACGTGGATTTTCAGGCGAGTCCCTGCGCGTGCGCACCTGCGCGGACGGGGTCTGGCCTGAAACATCCCCGCAACTTTCTCCGGACCCGTCAACGATGAACCATCCCGCGATGGCCGGCGTGCGCCTGAGCGCGCCCGCCCACGTCAAGCATGCCCGGCTGCTCGAGTGGGTGGCCGATATCGCCGCCCTCACCCAGCCCGACGCCATTCACTGGTGCGATGGCTCCCAGGCCGAGTACGAGGCGCTGTGCGCGCAGCTCGTGGCCGCCGGCACGATGCGCCCGCTCAACCCGGCCAGGCGCCCGGGCAGCTTCCTGGCCTGGAGCGACGCGAGCGACGTCGCCCGCGTGGAGGACCGCACCTTCATCTGCACCGAGGACCGCGAGGAGGCCGGGCCCACGAACAACTGGATGGCCCCGGCCGAGATGCGCGAGACGCTGCAAAGCGGCCAGGGCGCACTCTTTCGCGGCGCCATGCGCGGGCGCACGATGTATGTCGTGCCCTTCTCGATGGGGCCGCTGGGCTCGCACATCTCGCACATCGGCGTGGAGCTCACCGACAGCCCCTACGTGGTGGTGAGCATGCGCACGATGACGCGCATGGGCCGCGGCGCGCTGGACGTGCTGGGCGACGACGGCTTCTTCGTGCCCTGCGTGCACACGGTGGGCGCGCCGCTGGCCGCCGGCCAGGCCGACGTGCCCTGGCCCTGCAACCCGACCAAGTACATCGTCCACTACCCCGAGACCCGCGAGATCTGG
>CAILKA010000627.1 GCA_903834645.1 uncultured beta proteobacterium | reverse complement strand
CATCAACGTCGACCAGAGCCCGATCGGCCGCACGCCACGCAGCAACCCGGCGACCTACACGGGCCTGTTCACGCCCATCCGCGAGCTCTATGCGGAGGTGCCGGCCGCACGCGAGCGCGGCTACGGCGCCGGGCGCTTCAGCTTCAACGTGGCGGCCGCCTCGGGCGGCGGGCGCTGCGAGGCCTGCCAGGGCGACGGCGTGCTGAAGGTGGAGATGCACTTCCTGCCCGACGTCTACGTGCCCTGCGACACGTGCGAGGGGCGGCGCTTTAACCGCGAGACGCTGGAGATCGTCTGGAAGGGCCGCAACATCGCCGAGGTGCTGGACATGACGGTGGAGGAGGCGCACGCCTTCTTCGGCGCCGTGCCCACCCTCGCGCGCAAGCTGCGCTCGCTGCTGGACGTGGGCCTGGGCTACGTGCGCCTGGGCCAGAGCGCCACCACGCTCTCGGGCGGGGAGGCGCAGCGCGTGAAGCTCGCCCTCGAACTCGGCAAGCGTGACACCGGGCGCACCCTCTACATCCTGGACGAGCCCACCACGGGGCTGCACTTCCACGACATCGGGCTGCTGCTCAAGGTGCTGCACCAGCTGTGCGAGGCGGGCAACACGGTGGTCGTGATCGAGCACAACCTGGACGTCATCAAGACGGCCGACTGGGTCATCGACCTCGGCCCCGAAGGCGGCGCCGGCGGCGGGCGCGTGGTGGCCGTGGGCACACCCGAGCAGGTGGCGGAGCAGCCCCTGAGCCACACCGGGCGCTTCCTCGCGCGCGTGCTGCGCAGCGGAGGCGGCTGAGGCTCCTGGGAGCCGGCGGGCCTTCCTAGTCGGACGGTGGGGCGGACGGTGGGAGGGACGGTGGAGGAGCCCCTCAAGCGCGAAGCCCGGCCGGAGCCGGGCTTCGCATCGGGACGCGGGGCGTGCGCCCCGCGCCGGATCACTTCAGGTGGCTGCTGATCAGCTTGGTCATCTCGAACATCGAGACCTGGGCCTTCTTGAAGATTTCCTTGAGCTTGGCATCGGCGTTGATCATGGTCTTCTTCGCCGAGTCCTGCAGGCCGTGCTTCTTGATGTATTCCCAGACCTTGCGCGTGACCTCGGTGCGCGGCAGGGCCTTGTCGCCGATGACGGCAGCCAGTTGCGCGCTCGGGGTCATGGGCTTCATGAAGGCGGCACTCGGGGTGCGCTTCTTGGCGGGTGCCTTCTTGGCCGGGGCGGCCTTCTTGGCGGGTGCAGCTTGCTTAGCGACGGGCTTGGCTGCGGCCTTCTTGGCGACCGGCTTCGAAGCGGCCTTCTTGGCTGCGGGCTTCTTGGCGGCGGGTTTCTTTGCAGTTGCCATGCGGCGTTCTCCGGAGGTGAGGGTCTCGAGGGTGTAGCGATGTGCCCTCGTGGCACGGGCGCGATCGTAGCGCCTGCCCCGCACACTGAGAAGGCCGCCGGCCCCTCGTGACCCTAGGTAATACGAGGAGATTGCACGAATGGGTGCCTCAGCCGCCATCGTCGCCGGGCCCGCCCGGCCCGCTGCGCCGTCCGCGCATCTCGCGCGCGATCTCGCGCCGCTGGGCCTCGAGCTCGCGCAATCGCGCATCGATCACCGAGGCATCGATGAAATCGGCCGCCGTGGCGGGCGCCTGACTGCGGCGCGCGGCACGCAGCAAGTCGATGGCCGCGCCCAGGTCTCCCAGTGCCGCGCGCGTCTCGGCCCATGCGCGGGCCGCGCCCAGGCGCGCGCCCAGGCTGTCCTGGTGGCGCGCCAGCAGCTGCCAGGCGGCCGCGTCGCCGCGGTGCTGGGCGAGCCAGGTCT
>CAILKA010000626.1 GCA_903834645.1 uncultured beta proteobacterium | reverse complement strand
GGGCAAGACCGAGCTGTGCAAGGCGCTGGCGGGCTTTTTGTTTGACAGCGAAGACCACTTGGTGCGCATCGATATGAGCGAGTTCATGGAAAAGCACAGCGTGAGCCGCCTGATCGGCGCGCCCCCGGGCTACGTGGGCTACGAGGAGGGCGGCACGCTGACCGAGGCCGTGCGCCGCAAGCCGTACTCAGTCCTGCTGCTGGACGAAGTGGAGAAGGCCCACCCGGACGTCTTCAACGTGCTGCTGCAGGTGCTGGACGACGGCCGCCTGACCGATGGGCAGGGCCGTACCGTGGACTTCAAGAACACCGTCATCGTGATGACCAGCAACCTGGGGTCACACCAGATCATGCAGATGGCTGGACAGGACAGCGTGGCCATCCGCGATGCGGTGTGGGTGGAGGTCAAGCAGCATTTCCGGCCGGAGTTCCTCAACCGCATCGACGAGACGGTGGTGTTCCACGCGCTGGACCGCACGCACATCGAGTCCATCGCTGCGATCCAGCTCAAGGCGTTGCAGGCTCGCCTGGCCAAGATGGACATGCAGCTGGAGGTGTCCCCATCGGCCCTGGCCGAGCTGGCCAAGGTGGGGTTCGACCCCGTGTTTGGCGCGCGGCCGCTCAAGCGCGCCATCCAGCAGCGCATCGAGAACCCGGTGGCCAAGCTGATCCTGCAGGGCCGCTTCGGCCCCAAGGATGTGATTCCGGTGGACCTGACGGGTTCGGACTTCAGCTTCGAGCGCGTGGTGCACTGAAGCGCAGGGCGGCTGGGGGCGCGGCCGGCGCCCGCTGAGGCCTTGGCGGAGAATCGACGTCGGCGCGGTTCAATGCCGCGCCGACCCTGCGCTCCGCCATGCCCTCTGCCTCCGCCGCCCTCGCCACCCCGGTCGCCCCGCCGGTCCCCTGGCAACAAGACGCCCGCACGATCGGCGTGGTCAGCGCGGCGCACGCCACTTCGCACTTCTTTCACCTGCTGCTGCCGCCGCTCTTCCCGGCCTTCATCGCCCAGTTCCAGCTCAGCTATGCCGAGCTCGGCTGGCTCGTGACGCTCTTCTTCGTCGTCTCGGGCATCGGGCAGGCGCTGGCGGGCTTCGTGGTGGACCGCGTCGGAGCGCGCCCCGTCCTGCTGGCGGCGCTGGGCTTCTTCGTGCTGGCAGCCCTGGCCGCTGCCAGCGCGCAGGGTTATGCCGGCCTGGCGCTGGCCGCGCTGCTGGCGGGCCTGGGCAACGCACCCTTTCACCCGGCCGACTTCACGATCCTGAACCGGCGCGTGTCTCCGGCTCGCATCGGCCATGCGTTCTCGGTGCACGGCATCACGGGCAACCTCGGCTGGGCGGCGGCACCGCTGTTCCTCGTGGGGCTGAGCGAGCTCACCGGCTCGTGGCGCCTGGCCTACGTGGGCATGGCCCTCGTCGCGGCTGCGGTGCTGCTGCTCATGTTCGTGCACCGGGATGCCATCGATGATCGCCCTGCCGCCGAGTGGCCCCGGCGCGCGGCGGCTGCTGCCGCCCCGGCCCAGGCTCGGCCGGTTGAGCCGGCCTCTTCCTTCGCGTTCCTGAGGCTGCCCGAAATCTGGCTGTGCTTCAGCTTCTTCCTCTTTTCCACCGCCGCGCTGGCCGCCGTCCAGAGCTTTGCAAGCCCCGCGCTGGGGCAGATGTACGGGCTGCCCCTGTCGACGACCGTGCTGGTCGTCACGGTCTACATGCTCGTGGCCTCGGCCGGCATGGTCCTGGGCGGTTTCCTGGTGCCCCGCTTTCCCGATGTCGAGCGCACCGTGAGCCTGGCTGTGGCGGCCTCGGCAGTGCTGCTGGTGCTCGCCGGATCCGGTGCGGTGCCGGGCATGGTGGCCCTGGCATGCGTGGCACTGGCGGGCCTGGGCAGCGGCCTGGCCGGGCCCTCGCGCGACCTGATGATCAAGCGCGCCTCGCCCCCGGGCGCCACGGGCCGCGTCTACGGCACGGTGTATTCGGGGCTGGATACGGGATTTGCCATCGGTGCCCCCGTATTCGGTCTCTTCATGGACCATGGCCATCCGCAAGGCGTGTTCTTCGGGGCCGCTGCCGCCTTGCTGGCCGCCATCGTGGCGGCCCTCTTCATCGGCCCCCACCTGCGCGCGCAGCGCGCGCCAGCCTGAACGGCTCGACCGGCATCCACCCGCCCACACGCGGCACTCGCGGCACCCGAACGATGACTCTCTCCACCTTGAGTTCTCCCCCCCGCCTGGCCGGGCACGTGCTCGTCGAGGCGCTCGTGGCCCAGGGCGTGGACACCTGCTTCGGCGTGCCGGGCGAGAGCTTCCTGGCCGTGCTCGACGGTCTGCACGAGCACCGTGAACGCATCCGCTTCGTCGCCTGCCGCCAGGAGGGCGGGGCGGCGTTCATGGCCGAAGCGCAGGGCAAGCTCACGGGCCGTCCGGGGGTGTGCTTCGTCACGCGCGGGCCGGGAGCAAGCAACGCCGCGATCGGGCTGCACACGGCGTTCCAGGATTCCACGCCGATGGTCCTCTTCATCGGCCAGGTGGCGAGCGACCAGCGCGACCGCGAGGCATTCCAGGAGGTGGACTACCGCCACATGTTCGGCCCGGGCACGCTGGGGATGGCCAAGTGGGTGGCCGAGATCGAGCGCGCCGATCGGCTGCCCGAGTACGTGGCGCGCGCCTTCCACACGGCCATGCAGGGACGCCCGGGGCCGGTCGTGCTGGTGCTGCCCGAAGACATGCTGACGACCCCCACGGAAGCGCCCGTGCTGCCGCGCGTGGAGCCGGCGCTCGCCTGGCCGGCACCCGGGGCGCTGCGTGACCTGCGCGCCATGCTCGTGCAGGCGCAGCGGCCCTTCATGATCGTGGGCGGCAGCGGCTGGACCGACGAATCGGTGCAGGCGCTGCAGCGCTTTGCCGAGAACTGGAGCCTGCCCGTGGGGTGCGGCTTTCGGTTCCAGGATACCTTCGACAACCGTCACCCCCTCTACGCGGGAGACGTGGGCATCGGCATCGCGCCGCGGCTCGCGCAGCGCATCCGCGAGGCCGACCTCGTGCTCGCCGTCGGTGTACGCCTGGGTGAGATGACCACAGGCGGCTATACGCTGCTGCAGGCCCCGCGCCCGGCGCAGCGCCTCGTGCACGTGCACGCGGGCGCCGAGGAACTCGGCCGGGTCTACGCTGCCGATCTGCTGCTGCAGGCCGGCATGGCCGGAGCGGGCAAGGCGCTCGAGGCCCTGGCGGCGCCGCCTGTCGTCGCCTGGCGTGACTGGGCCGGCTCGGCCCACGCCGACTACCTGGCCAACCTCGAGGCGCCTGCCGTGGAGCCGATGGATCTGGCCGTCGTGATGAAGACGGTTCAGCGCCTCGCGCCCGAGGACACGGTCTACACCAACGGCGCAGGCAACTTCAGCGGCTGGCTGCACCGCTACGTGCAGTACCCGGGCCGCCAGCATCATGGCCGCACGCAGCTCGCCTGCACGGTCGGTGCCATGGGCTACGGGCTGCCCGCGGCGGTGGCGGCCGCGCTGCTGCAGCCTGGCCGCACAGTGGTCAACATCGCCGGTGACGGAGACTTCCTCATGAACGGCCAGGAGCTCGCCACGGCCACCACCCACGGTGTGCGCCGGCTGGTGAGCGTCGTCGTCGACAACGGCTCCTACGGCACGATCCGCATGCACCAGGAGCGCGAGTATCCGGGGCGGGTGAGCGGCAGCGAGTTGCGCAACCCCGACTTTGCCGCCCTGGCCCGTGCCTACGGCTGGCAGGCCGAGACGGTGGCGCACACTGCCGGGTTCGAGCCAGCCTTCGCACGCGCGATGGCCAGTGGCGAGCCCACGCTGATCCACCTCAAGCTGCCCACCGACGTCATCACCTCGCGCACGACGCTCGGTGCGATCCGCGCGGCGGCGCAGGCGCGAGGGGCCCGGCCTTGATCGCCCAGGCTGTCTCCAGGCGCCTTCGCATGGGGGTGCGCCGCGCCGGCGCAGCCGCCGAGAGCCTGCGTGCGCATTCGAGCGACCCGCAGATCGAGGCCATCGCGGAGCGCTGCCGCCGCCTCGTGACGCGCCGGGCGCTGGTGGCGGCTGGCGTGGCCATGGTGCCGATTCCGGGCCTGGACTGGCTCACCGACGTGGGCGTGCTCGTGAAGCTGCTGCCCGAGATCAGCGAGGCCTTCGGGCTGAGCCCGGCGCAGATCGAGCGCCTGGCGCCGGAGCGGCGCATCGTCGTCTACAAGGCGGTGTCGGCGGCAGGGGGCCTGCTGGTGGGCAAGGTGGTCACGCGCCAGCTCGTGCTCACCCTGCTCAAGCTCGTGGGGGTGCGACTCACGACGCAGCAGGCTGCCAAATTCGTCCCGGTGGCGGGGCAGGCCGTCTCGGCGGCGCTCACCTTCTCGGCACTGAAGTTCGTCTGTGAGCAGCACATCCGCCAGTGCATGGCGGTGCGCGAACAGCTGCAGCTGCCCCCTCCCGCCGCGCCCGCCACGCCTGCCAGCTGAGCATCCCTGCCTGCCGCAGTGGGCCCGCTTGGGGTTCTACAATGCCTGCACGTCGGGGTGTAGCGCAGCCTGGTAGCGCAACTGCTTTGGGAGCAGTGGGTCGGATGTTCGAATCATCTCACCCCGACCATCTCGTGCCTGGTTCGGGTGCGGCCCGCCTGCCCGTAGCTCAACTGGATAGAGCAGCTGCCTTCTAAGCAGCAGGTCGGGGGTTCGAGTCCCTCCGGGCAGGCCAAGGCCATGCGTACACGAGCCTGCCTCAGCCCATCGGGCACCGTCCGCCTCCCACCTCGCTCTCCACCATGCTGCTTCTCCGCCCGACTCGCTTCCTCGTCGTCGCGCTCGTCTCGGCCCTGGCGCTGGGAATGTCTGCGCCGCCCTGCCTCGCTCAGGCCGCAGTGCCGGCCGTTCCTGCGGCCGCAGGGCCCCTGGCGCCCGTGCGCTCGGTCGAGGGCATCACCGAGTACCGGTTGCCCAACGGCCTGCAGCTGCTGCTGGTGCCCGATGACTCGAAACCCACCACCACCGTGAACCTCACCGTGCGCGTGGGCAACCGGCACGAGAACTACGGCGAGACGGGCATGGCCCACCTGCTCGAGCACCTCATCTTCAAGGGCTCCGCTCGCCACCCCAACGCCTGGGCGGAGTTCACGCGCCGCGGGCTGCGCTCCAACGGCTCGACCTGGTTCGACCGCACCAACTACTTCGCCAGCTTCGCGGCCAGCGACGAAAACCTGTCCTGGCTGATCGACTGGCTGGGCGATGCCCTCGTCAACAGCTTCATCGCGCGCAAGGACCTCGACACCGAGATGACCGTGGTGCGCAACGAGATGGAGATGGGGGAGAACAACCCCGGCAGCGTGCTCTTCCAGAAGACGCTCGCGACGATGTACCAGTGGCACAACTACGGCAAGTCCACGATCGGTGCGCGCACCGACGTGGAGGGCGTTGATATCGCCCGGCTGCAGGCCTTCTACCGCACGTGGTACCGCCCGGACAACTCGACGCTCATCGTCTCCGGGCGCTTCGAGCCGGCACGCGTGCTGGCGCTCGTGCAGCAGCACTTCGGCCGCATCGC
>CAILKA010000625.1 GCA_903834645.1 uncultured beta proteobacterium | reverse complement strand
GCCACGGTGGAGCGCGTGCTCGCCGTCTTCGAGGTGTTCCACCGCGTGCAGCGGCCGCTGTCGCTGACCGAGCTGGCGCGGCTGGCCGACATGCCCAAGAGCAGCTGCCACGCCATCGTCAAGACACTGGCCGCGCGCGGCCATCTCTACCAGCTGCAGCGCCCGAGGGCGATCTATCCCACGCGCCGGCTCTACGACCTCACACGCGAGATCCACGCCAACGATCCGCTCGTCGAGCGCGTCGTCCCGCTGCTGGAGCGGCTGCGCAACACCGCGCAGGAGACCGTGATCCTGGGCAAGCAGCAAGGCGAGGCCGTGATCTACCTGCAGGTGCTCGAGAGCCCGAACCCGATCCGCTATTCGGCCCGGCCGGGCGAGTTCAAGCCCCTGCATGCGAGCGCGATCGGCAAGGCGCTGCTGGGCGGCCTGAAGGACGCCGCGCTGGCAACCAGCCTGGCGGCCCTGCCGCTGCCGCGCGTCACGCCCCGCACGCTCACCGACCCGCGCCGGCTCGCCGAGGACATCGCCGAGGGTCGGCGCAGGGGCTACTACGTCACGCGCGGCGAGAACGTGCCCGACGTATGGGCCGTCTCCACGGCGCTGGCCCTGGATGGGCAGACCCTGGCCGTGGCCATCGCCGGGCCGCGGCACCGGATGGAAGCGCGCGTGGTGGAGTGCGCGCAGCTGCTGCTGGCCACCTGCGGGCTCATCACCCGCCAGTGGGGCACGGGCTGAGCCGCGGCAGGCGGGCCGCGCCGGTGCTCAGCGCGGCGGCTGCGGATCGTCGAAGGCGGCGTCGATCTCCTGCACGGCGAGCTTTGCATAACTGGCCGCCGCGCCGCTGAGCTCCCACACGGCGGAGCCCGCCTCGATCAAGGGCATCATCGCGTCTTCCTTGCGCATGCGCGCCTCGGCCGCCTCGACCACGACGGCGGCATGGCGGCGCGGCACCACGATCACCCCGTCCCCGTCGGCCACCACCAGGTCGCCCGGCTCGACCCGCACGCCATCGCAGACCACGGGCGCATTCACGCTCCCGTGCCCGGCCTTGTCGGGGTGCGTGGACAGCACGTGCGTGGCCCAGGTGGCGCTGCCGATCGCGCGCAGCGCGTCGGTGTCGCGCACGCAACCCTGCACGACCACGCCGGCCAGGCCCAGCTTGAGCGCATAGCGCGCGGCCATGTCACCCCACTGCGCGCCCGATGTCGGCGCATCGGAGACGACGACGAGCACGTCGCCGGGCTGCGCCAGCACGAGCGCGCGGTGCATCATCAGGTTGTCGCCTGGCGCCACGTGCGCCGTCACGGCCGGCCCGGCGATGCGCACGCCCGGCACCACAGGCCGCATGGCGGGCGACATCAGCGTGCGCCCGACCGCCTCGATGCCTGCGGCGTACGCGGCCTCGTGCAGGTCGGACACCGAAGTGGCACGCGCACGCGCGCACAAAGCTGCCTCGACGCGGTTCACCCGCAGGTAGACGGTGGAGCGCATCATGCGTGCGGCACGCAGTAGGCGTCGGCCGCCAGGCGGAAGGTGGTGCGCTTCATCAGGCGCGGCTGCTCGACGCTCATCTCGTCGCGCTTGTGCATCGTGCAGCCGTTGTCCCACATGAGCACGTCGCCGTGGTGCACCTTGTGCCGGTAGCTGTGCGATTCCTGGCCACCCGCCTCGAACAGCAGCGGCAGCACGCGCGCGTTCTCCTCGGCGGACAGGCCCTCGATGGCCACGAGGGTGGTCGGGTCGGCGTACAGCGCCTTGCGGCCCGTCACGGGGTGCGTGAGCACCACGGGGTGGCGCGCATCGGGCAGCGCCAGCATCTTCTGGACCTGCTCGCTGCCGGCCAGCTCGGTCGGGTTGAGCTTCTCGTAGCGCTTGGCGTAGCGGTACACGCCCGTGCGCCCGTCGATGAGCTGCTGCACGTCTGCACTCAGGCGGCTCCAGGCCGCGTACTGGTTGGCCCAATACATGTCGCCCCCGTTGTGCGGCACCTCCACCCCGTAGAGGATGGCGCCCGTGGCCGGGCGCACACGGAAGGTCTGGTCGGAGTGCCAGCTCACGTCCTCGCCGCCTGCGAAGCCCCCGACGAAGCGGCCATCGTGGTACTTCAGCGTGCTGAAGTAGATGATCTCCTCGTGGTAGGGCGACTGGATGTCCTTGCGCGAGGCGCTCTCGCAGCTGCCGAAGGAGTTGCTGAAGCGCACCTGCTCCTGCTCCTCGAGCGAC
Source organism: uncultured beta proteobacterium (assembly GCA_903834645.1). Classification (GTDB taxonomy): domain Bacteria; phylum Pseudomonadota; class Gammaproteobacteria; order Burkholderiales; family Burkholderiaceae_C; genus Rubrivivax. Next base: position 10,728 of record CAILKA010000625.1, on the reverse strand, counting down.
TGGCGGCGAAAGATCAGCACCGGCCAATCGCGCCACAGCCGGCGCAGCTCGGCCATCGCTTCGGCCGACTCGAGCAGCTCGTCGATGCGCTCGTTGACCTGCAACACGAAGTCCGGCTGCAGCGCCCGGGTGTCGAGAACGGTGGAAGGTGCGGTCATCTTGGGCTCCTGGGTGTCGGGAACGGGAACGAGGAGGGTGGCGTGGCCGCCTGAGGCGGTGCAGCCGCCGGTGGCGGCCAGAGGTATTCGGGGCCGAGCGACTCGAAGGCCGCGCAGCCGATCTGCGCGAGCACCATGTCGATCTCCTTGCGCACGATCTCCAGCGCCCGCGCCGCGCCCGCCTGGCCGGCGGCGGCCACGCCGTAGAGGGTGGGCCGGCCGAAGATCGTCGAGTTCGCCCCCAGGCAGCGTGCGATGACGATGTCCGAGCCGCGCCGCACGCCGCTGTCGAGGATCAGCTCCACCTGCGGGCCGACAGCCGCGCGCACCGCCGGCAACACCTCCAGCGGCGAAGGTGCGGCATCGAGCTGGCGCCCGCCGTGGTTGGAGACGATCAGCGCATCGGCGCCCAGGGCGATCGCCTGACGCGCGTCCTCCGCATGCATCAGGCCCTTGACGACGAGATGGCGCGGCCACGCGTCGCGGATGCGGCGCAGGTCCTCCCAGGTCACCATTGGCGCCGGTGTGAGCGTGCCGTACAGGTCGGCTACCTGGCCCGCCGTCGCGCCCTTGGGCGCATAAGGCGCCCAGTTCCGCATCACGGGAATGCCGCCGGTGCGCAGGTAGCGCAGCACCCACAACGGGTGACCCAGCGCCTCCAGCGCCACGCCCGGTGTCATCCGAAAGGGCCGCGTGAAGCCGTTGCGCCGGTTGCGCTCGCGGTTGGAGTTCACGGGCACGTCCACCGACACCACGAGCACGCGCGCGTCCGTGGCCCGCGCGCGGCGCACGAGATCGTCGTTGATGCGGGTATCGCTCGTGCAGTACATCTGGAACCACACGTGCTCGGGCGCCACGGCCACCACCTCCTCCAGCGCTCCGTTGGCGGCGCTGGACAGCAGGAAAGGCACGTCGGCCTCGCGCGCAGCCGCGGCCAGCATGCGGTCGGCATCGGGCCGGAAGAGCCCCGCCAGGCCCGTGGGCGAGATCCCGATGGGGCTGCGCCAGCGCCGCCCGAGCAGCGTCAGGGACTGGTCGCGGCGGCTGACGTCGCGCAGGTAGCGCGGCACCAGGCGGTGCGCCTCGAAGGCCGTTCGGTTGCGCGCCAGGCACTGCTCGTCGTCGGCGCCGCCTTCGATGAAATCGAAGGCGATGCGCGGCAGCTTGCGCCGTGCGAGACGTTGCAAGTCATGGAGGTTGACGACGGACTGCAGGTTCATCAGGGGCGGACCGGGACCACACCCCACACCTTAGGTGCGCCGCGCCGGCCCGGCCAGCGCCCCGGCAGGGGGCGGTTTCACATATTGAACTTTCGAGCGTCGACCGCGAGCGCCGCCGCACCGTCGTCCAGCGCCCGGCGGATCTCCGCCAGGCGCGACTCACCGTAGAGCTCGGCCGGGCCGGCCAGGCACAGCGCGGCGAAGGCACCGTGCTCCCCGCTCACGGGCACCGCAAAGGCATGCAGCCCCGGCACGACATCGCCCAGGTTGACGCCAAAGCCGTGCCGGGCCGAGCGCTCGCGCATCTGCGCCAGGGCGGCCAGCCGCGTCGTGCCATGGCGGGCCACCTCCTGAGCGGTGTTGTCGGCCACGATCGCGCGCGCCTGCTTGTCGGGCAGGGTCTGCAGGATCGCCACCCCGCCCACCGAGGTGAACAGCGGCCGGCGCGTGCCCGGGTAGACCATCAGCCCCGTCAGCGGCTGGTTGCCCGTGCGCAGGCTGCACACGTACTCGGTGCCGCTGTGGAGCAGCAGGAACGCCACGCCACCGACCTGCCGCACGAGGGCGCGCAGATGCAGCTCGGCGGCACGCTGGAAGTTCGCGCGATCCGGCAGGGCCAGGCCGAGCTCGTGCAGCAGCGGGCCGGGCAGGTAGTGGCGGTCGCTCGGGCGCTGCTGGACGAGCCGCTCGGCCACCAGGCAGCCAAGCATGCGATGCACCGTGCCCTTGTCCATGCCGCAATGGGCCGCCAGGTCCGACAGCCGCCAGCCGAACTGCGGGCGCGTGGCCACCGCGCGCAGCAGCCGCACGCCACGCGCCAGGCTCTGCGTGCCGCGACGATCGACCGCTTCACCCATCGGTACGCGGGCAGACCTACTCGGCCTTGATCCCGGCCTCCCGGATCACCTTGCCCCAGCGCTCGATCTCGCTGACCAGCAACTGCGCCAGGGCCTCGGGCGTGCTGCTGGCCGCCTCCACGCCATGGCCGGCCATCTTCTGCTTCACATCGGGCAGGGCCAGGGCCGCCACCGCCTCGCGGTTGAGGCGGTCGATGACCGCGCGCGGCGTGCCCGCCGGCGCGAACAGGCCGAACCAGGAAGTCACCTCGAAGTCGCGCAGGCCCGACTCGATCACGGTGGGCACCTCCGGCATCTCGCTGCTGCGCTGGCGGCCGGTCACGGCGATGGCGCGCAGCTTGCCGGCCTTGACGTGCTGGATGACCGAAGGAATGGTCGAGAAGTACAGCTGCACGTGGCCCCCGAGCAGGTCGGTCACGGCCGGCCCGCCACCCTTGTAGTTCACGCTCACCATCTCGACGCCGGCCATGCGGTTGAAGAGCTCACCGGCCAGGTGCGCCGTGGTGCCCACGCCGGAGTTGGCGAAGTTCAGCGTGCGCGGCTTGGCCTTGGCCAGCGCGATCACCTCGCGCACGCTGGTGGCGGGCAGCGAGGGATGCACCACCAGCACCAGGGGCAGGTTGCCGGCCAGCGTGATGGGCGCGAGGTCCTTCACCGGGTTGAAGGGCAGCTTCTGCAGCGAGGGGCTGATCGGCAGCGACGTGATGGGCATGACGAGCGTGTAGCCGTCAGCTGCGGCTTCGACCACCTGGCGCACACCCACGTTGCCCGAGCCTCCGGGTCGGTTGTCCACCAGCACCGGTTGCCCCAGCGCCGGGGCGAGCTTCTCGGCCAGCAGGCGTGCCACGAAATCGGTGCCCCCGCCGGGGGCCACGGGCACGACGATCCGGATCGGGCGGTCCGGGTAGCTGCCCTGTGCGCTGGCCGGGCCGGTGGCGGCCCAGCCCAGGGCCACGGCAGCGGCGACGGCGCCGATCCAGGTGCGGCGGGAAGTTCTGCGAGCAGTCATGGTCTCCTCCTATGCGCCCGGGCGGGCGCTCATCCGGTGTGGGGGGCTGCGGCGGCGGCAGCCTGCAGCACGCCGAAACCCGATTCGATGTGGTGGCGCATGGCCAGGATCGCCGCGGCTGCGTCGCCGTCTGTCAGCGCCTGCAGGATCGCCTCGTGCTCGCGCGCGGCGTCGCCTCCGCGGCCGTGCACGGCGTTGATCAGGTCGAAGGGGTAGCGTGCCCACAGGATCTGCACGAAGTGCAGCGTCTGCGGCATCCCGGCGAACTCGTAGAGCCGGCGGTGCAGCCGGTAGTTGATGCCGCGCGCCGAGGCGCGGTCGCCCAGCTCGAAGGACTGCTCGAACTCGCGCGCCAACCGGCGCAGCTCCTGGATGTCTGGGGCCGTCACCTTGTCGATCGCGCCGCGCACGAGCTGCGCCTCCAGCAGCAGCCTCAGCTGCAGCGTCTCGGCCGACGCTCCGGCATCGAAGGGCATCACGCGCGCGCCGCGGTAGGAGTCGCCACTCACGTAGCCTTCGGCCTCCAGCAGCTTGAGCGCCTCGCGCACGGGCGTGATGCTCAGGTGCAGCTGCTCGGCGATCTCGGCCTGCTTCAGGCGCGAGCCGCGCGGGAAGACGCCCGAGATGATGCGCTCGCGCAGGTAGTCGGCGACCTGCTCCTCCTTGGTGCGCGTGTCCATCGGCGTGTGCAGGCTCATCGAGCGGTGCAGGGCGTGGGCGGGCTACTCGAACACCACGTCGCGGGAGTTCGTGAGGCGGCAAAAGCGCTGCAGGCCGCGGATCGCGCCCTCGTGCTCCTCGGCCGAGAGGGCACAGCAGGCGTCCTCGAGCACGACGATCTCGTAGTCGCGGTCGTGCCCCTCCCGCACAGTGGCCTGCACCACGGCGTTGGTGGAGATACCCGAGCAGTAGATGCGCTGCACGCCCTGCGCGCGCAGCACCGCCTCCAGGCTCGTCGCGTAGAAGGGGCTCACGCGGTGCTTGACGATGTCGATGTCTTCGGCTCGCTGCCCCAGCTCGGGGTGGGTCTGCGTGCCCCAGCTGCCGAGCTGGAACAGGCCGTTGCGCCGCGCACCCGAGAAGATCGGCGAGTTCGGCGGGCACTCGCGGTAGTCGCTCGAGAAGCCCACGCGCACGAAGCCCACGCGCACGCCCGCCGCGCGCGCCTTGTCGATGGCGTGGCGCGTATGCGCGACGATGTCGCGTTCGCGCGCCTGCACGCCGTAGGGCGCCTGCCCGTTCGCGCCGTCGGCGTGCACGAGGTCGTTCATCATGTCGAGCACGAGATAGATCGAGTGGCTCATGGTGGGGAGGTGCTCCTGGACGGATCCTTCGGGGGCTTCACAGGATGACTTCGCGCGTCTCGAGCGCGTCGCGCTCGGCGCGCGACAGGCCCAGCAGCTCTCCGAAGACGTAGTCCTCGTCCTGGCCGAGCTCCGGCGTCAGGCGCCGGATACCGACCTCTGCCGTGGCCGAGAAGCGCACCGGTGCACCCACGGCCCAGCGCGGCTCCACGCCCGGGCCGCTGACGCGCGTGAGGGCGCCGCGCGCGTGCAGGTGCGGGTCGTCGGCCAGGTCCTGCGCGCTCCAGGAGACGTGCGCCGCCACGCCCGCCTGCTGCAGCCGCTCGGCCGTGGCGTCGGCGCTCAGCGGGGCCAGCCACTGGCCCAGCAGCGCGTCGAGCTCTTCCTTTACGCGAAGGCGCTGCTCGGCCGTACCGTACCGGGGATCGGTGGCGAAGGCGGGATGGCCTAGCGCCTGCACTAGCGCCTGCCACTGCCGGTCGTCACGCACGGCCACCGTCAGCCAGCGGTCGGGCTGCGCCGTGGCGTACACGCCGTGCGGGGCCATGGCGAGGTCGCCATTGCCCGGACGCACAGGCTCCTCGCCACAGGCCGCCTGCACCAGGGCCTCGCCGAGCATGGCCGAGGCCACCTCGCGCGCGGCCAGGTCGACGTGCTGGGCGCGCCCGGTGCGCCGCCGCTGGTGCAGCGCCCCGATCAAGGCCATCGCCGCGTGCAGGCCCGAGGAGTGGTCCATGACGTGCCGCATCTCCACCGGCGGGCCGTCCGGGTAGCCACTCATCCACCCCAGGCCCCCCCAGGCGCCGAAGAGCGGCGCGTAGCCCGTGAAGTGCGAGTCCGGCCCGCTCTGGCCGCAGGAGGAAAGCGACAGCAGCACCACATCGGGCTTGACCTCTCGCAATGCCTCGAAGCCCAGGCCCAGGCGCTGCATCACGCCGGGGCGGAAGCTCTCGGCCGCGACATCCGAAACCACCACCAGGCGCTTGGCCAGCTCCACCCCTTCGGGCTTCTTGAGGTTCAACCGCACCGACAGCTTGTTGGCCGAGACCTGATCGAAGGTGGCGGCCTGCATGCGGCCATAGACCGCGTGCGGCTTGCGAAAGGCGTCCGGACGCGTGCCGCTCTCGACCTTGATGCACTGCGCGCCCAGCTGCGAGAGCAGGTGCGTGCAGAAAGGGCCCGCGGCATGGATCGTGAAGTCGGCGATGCGCACGCCCGCCAAAGGCGCGCCCATCGGAGCCTTGGCCCTGTCAGGCGGCAGGCCTTGCGAGGTGTTCATGGCTGCGCGCGCTCCCCTGATCCGTGTGCATCCAGCGCCGGCACGGGCCCGGGCGGCGGCAGCGGCGAGGTGCGGAACTGGAACGGTGCCTGCAGCACCGGCACCTCGCGCCCATCGGGCAACACGGTGTCGGCAAACAGGCCGCGCGCGCGCTCGTGCTCGCCGCACACCACTTCGGCGGGCGGGCGGTACTTGGCCAGCGGCACACCGGCCTGCTGTGCTCGGCGCACCACCTCGTCGGCGTCGTGCGCGGCCATCCACAGGCGGATGTGGGCGTTGATCTCGTCACCACGCCGGCTGCGCTCGAGCGGGTCGGCCAGGGCCGGGTCGGCGGCCCAGGCCGGGCTGTCCAGCAGTTCCACCAGGCCCTGCCACTGGCGCTCCTCGAGCGTGAGCAGCTCCACGAACCCGTCACGCGTCTCGAACACGCCGCCGTAGCGAAAGCGCCGGGTCGCGCGGTGCTCCAGCGAGCCGTCGCCCAGGCGCTGGATCGCGAACGCCCCGACGGCCAGCATCGCGTCCTGCACCGACACGTCCACATGCTGCCCGCCGCACTGGGGCACCGCCCACCAGGCCGACAGCGCGGCCAGCGCGGCCATCACGCCGCCCTGGTAGCCGGCAAAGTGCCCGTAGATCTTCAGCGGCGCACGCTCGGGAAAGCGCTCGTGGGACAGCCCGTTGGGCAACAGGAATCCCTCGCCCGCGGCGTGCATCAGGTTGAGCTCCTCGGCGCGCCAATGCGCCTTCGGGCCCGTGCTGCCGAAGGGCAGCACGCTCACGTGCACCAGGGAGGGAAAGCGGGCGAGCGTGCCCTGCGGGCCGTCGGGCGCGAGGCCGAGCGCGGCCCGATCGGCCAACGGGGTGTCCTCGATCAGGATGTCGGCCTGCGCGAGCTCGCGGGCGAGCACCGCCTGGCCCTGCGGGCTGGCCAGGTCACAGGCCACGCTGCGCTTGCCCGCAGCCAGGTACGCGAACAGCGCGCTCTCGCCCCGCCCCCCGTCGAGCCGCGGCGGCAGTTGCCGCAGAGGCGAGCCCTGCCCGGGCGGCTCGAGCATCGTCACGCACGCGCCCATCGTCGCGAGCATCCTGGCCGCATAGGCGGCCGCCGGCGTGCCGGCGCACTCCACTACGCGGCAGCCGGCCAGCGGCGCGTCATGCGTGTGCGGGGCCATCGCCACCTCGGGCCTGCTCAGCGCACCACCGGCAGCTCGAGGTCGACCGCCGAGCCGTCCAGGAACACCGGCAGCTGCACGTCGCGCGAAGGCAGCGCCACGGTGGCCAGGCCGGGCGTCGTCACCTCCCCGCGCTGGTTCTCGGCGGCGATCTCGATGTCCACCAGGGGTGTCCGGTCCTTCACGTACTTGCGCGTCACGCGGCCCTTGCAGAAGGTGGTGTCGCCCATGATGTTGAAGCGCCGCATCTCCGTGCGCACCCGCTTGAGAAAGCCCGCGTCACCCATCCAGTTGGTGACGAGCGTGGCCATCCAAGCCGATCGCTGCGGGCCGTAGTCGTAGGTGCCGGGCACGCCCACCTCCTTGGCCACCGACTCGCGGTGGTGGCCGATGCCGGTGTACTCGACGCCACCCCCGGCCTCGGGGTTGCGAAAGAAGTGGCCCGGATGGCGCACCGCGGCCTGCAGCACCACGCCATGGGTGTGGCCGCGCCCCGAACCCACGAGAAAGCCCATGGTGTCCATGAGCGACAGCGGCCCGCGCGCGATCGTGGGCAGCTCCTCGCCCTCGTTCACGTCTTCCCAGTACCGCACGGCCTGGCCGCGGATCTGGCGCGGCTCGTCGAGCACCATCTGGTCGATGCGGTCGCGTTCCTCGTCGGTGTACTCGTGCTGGGTGATGGCCTTGTACTTGCCGGCGTCGCGGGCGGCCTTGCGCTCGTGGCGTGTGCAGGTGCCCAGCGCCCGGGCCACGAGCTCGCCGCGCTGGTTGAAGTAGGAGGCCTCCACGTACTGCAGCACGAGGCGCCCGGAGAACTGGCTGTGCTTCTCCTGCACGCCCACCACGCGCTCGATGGCGGTGAGGCGGTCGCCCGGGCGCACGTGGCGAAACTGCTCCCAGTCGTTGCCCGCGTAGAAGCCGTGCACGCCCGGCAGGCCCCAGCGCGTGCGGCCCACCCAGCCATAGGCCATCGGGAACATCGGGTGCGCCACCTGACCGCCATGGCGCGTGCCCGCGCCGTAGCCGGGCTCGCGGTACAGCGGGTTCAGGTCGCCGATGCCGTTGCACCAGTTGCGCAAGGTGTCGGAGGTGGCGTCCTGGAGGTAGGGGCCCTCGGGGCGCAGCTGCAATCCGATCATGGACTGGGCGTCGGCCACGGCCTCGTCGGTGATGCGGCCTTCGGCCGGCGCGCTGCCGACTTCGCCAGGTGCGGGAGAGGTGTTCAAGAGCGGGTCCTCGGTGGAGATTCAGGGTTGGCGGGAGTCGGTGGCCACGTCGACGTCGCGCTCGACGAGCTCGATCACGACGGGGAAGTAGCGCCCGCCCAGGCCATGGTCGACCGCCGCCTGGTAGTAGCGGCGGGCGAGCGAGGTCAGCGGCGTCGGGGTGCCGGTGTGCTGCGCCAGCTCGAGCACGCAGGCGATGTCCTTGAGTGCGTACTCGGGGGGAAAGGCCTGCGTGGGAAACTCACGCGGCAGCATCGCCTTGCGCGCATGGTTGCGCAGCACGAAGCTGTCACCCGACCCCTTGGAGACGGCCTCCAGGAGCGTGGCCGGCTGCACGCCCGCACGCTCGCCCAGCACCATCATCTCGGCCAGCGCTGCCGTGTGCTCGAACACGAGTGCGTTGTTGATGAGCTTGACCACCTGGCCGCAGCCCACCTCGCCGCACAGCGTGATGTCCGAGCCCAGGTGGCGCAGCCACGGCTCGATGCGGGCAAAGAGCGCCGCATCGGCCCCCACCATGATGCTGAGCTCGCCGCGCCGAGCCGCCTCGCGCGTGCGCGCCACCGGCGCATCGGCAAAGCGCACCCCGAGCGCATCGAGCCGCTGGGCCACGGCGCGCGCCGAGGCCACCGTGGTGGTGCTCAGGTCGACCACCACCTCGGGGCGGCGCGGCCCCTCGGCCAGCCCGCCCGGGCCCAGGCAGACCTGCTCCACCTGAGGCCCGCCAGGCAGCGACAGAAACACGATCTCGCATTCGCGGGCCAGCTCCGCCAGGCTCGACGCCCGGTGCGCACGCGTGCCGTCGAGCACCTCCCAGGCCGCCGGGTTGAGGTCGTAGGCCCAGAGTTCGCCTGCATGCTTGAGCGCGAGGTTGCGGCACATCGGGCCGCCGATCGCCCCCAGGCCGACGAATCCGATCACGGCGTGCGCGTGTGCATCCATCCGCAAGCTCCTCGGTCAGTCCATCCACATGCCGCCGCTGATGTCCAGCGACGTGCCCGTGATCCAGTTGGAAGCCGGCGAGCACAGGAAGAGCGCCGCCTGCGCGATGTCCTCGGCCGTGCCGTAGCGGCCCAGGGGCACCGTGGCCTGTGCCGCGGGCGCGCCTGTGGCACCGGTCACGCGGGCCCACATCGCCGTCTCGACCGGCCCCGGCGCAAGCGTGTTGGCGTACACCCCATGCGGGGCCCCGGCCTTGGCCATCCAGCGCACCATCCCATGCACCGCGGCCTTGGAGGCCACATAGGCCGGGCCCGAGGCCACGCCGCCGTTCTTGGCCGCGATCGAGCCGGCCGCCAGGATCTTGCCGAAGCCCTGCGCGCACATGAGCGGAAAGAGCTTGCGCGCCGGGTTCACCACGCCGAGCACGTTGACCGACAGCATCGTCTCCCACTCTTCGTCGGTGCTCTGCGCCAGCGGCGTGCGCGCGATCACGCCCGCACACAGCACCAGGATATCGATGCGACCGTGCTGCGCGAGCGCGCCATCGATCACCTGCTCGGTGTGCTCGCGCGAGGTGACATCGCAGCGGTGATAGCCGATGTCGGCACCGAGGTCAGCATGCTCGTGCACATCGGTGGCCACGACGCGGGCGCCCGCGTCACGCAGCACCGCCGCGATCGCGCGGCCCATGCCGCCGGCCGCTCCGGTGATGAAGGCGACCTGGCCATCCAGGCGCGCGGGTCCGCTCGGGTGAGGTGGCATGGTGGTGTGGGCAGGAAGTGGGGTGGGGGCTGCGGCGCCGCGACGCCCTCAGCGCAGGGTGGCAGTGGCGGTCATCGCCAGTTCGCCCGAGGGCCCGCAAGCCCACAGGGCCAGGGTGCCGGGGCTCTCCTGGCGGCCTTCCAGGCGCACGGCGTGGCCGCAAAAGAGCGGACTGACGCCGCGAAACTCGAAGGCTGCCAGCTCGCGCCCCTGGGCGTGTGCGACGGCCAGCCCCTGCAGCCACGTGGCAGTCAGCGGGCCGTGGACGACCAGCCCGGGGTAGCCCTCGACCTGCCGCGTGTAGTCGGCGTCGTAGTGGATGCGGTGGCCGTTGAAGGTCAGCGCCGAGTAGCGAAACAGCAGCGTCGTGTCGGGATGGATGTCGCACCCCCACTCGGCTGGGCTCTCGGGGCGCGGCGGCGCTGCCGCCCGGGCCGCCGCACCCGGCGGATCGGCCTCGCGGTAGACGATGTCCTGCTCTTCTACGATGCAAATCTGGTTGCCGATCCCGATCGTGTGCTCGACCGTAACGAACCAGAGGCTTCCGCGCCGGCCCACCTTGTGCTCGACGCGCGCGATGCGGCTTGTGCGCGTGGCCAGCGAGTCGACGGTCGGTGCGCGCAGGTACTGCACCCGGCTGCCCGCCCACATCCGTCGCGGCAGTTCGATAGGGGGCAGGAAGCCGCCACGCTGCGGGTGGCCGTCCGGTCCAAGGCCCCCGCGTGCAACCACCGGATTGAAGAAAATCCAGTGCCAGCCCGGCGGCAGGGGCTCGCCCGCAACGGGCGCCGCGTCCAAG
>CAILKA010000624.1 GCA_903834645.1 uncultured beta proteobacterium | reverse complement strand
GCCGCGGGCCAGTTCAAGGACGAGATGACGCCGGTGACGGTGTTCGACCACCTGCCGGACCTGGTCACGGGCGAGGTCACCACGAAGACGCGCACGGTGGACATCGACGAGGGCCCCCGGCCGGACACCTCGCTCGAAGGCCTGGCGCGGCTGAAGCCCGTGTTCGCGGCCAAGGGGTCGGTGACGGCGGGCAACAGCTCGCAGACGAGCGACGGCGCCGGGGCGCTGATCCTGGCGAGTGAACGTGCGGTGAAGACCTTCGGCCTCAAGCCCCTGGCGCGTTTCGTGAGCTTCTCGGTGCGCGGCGTGCCGCCCGAGATCATGGGGATCGGCCCGATCGAGGCCATCCCGGCGGCGCTCAAGGCCGGGGGCCTGACGCTGGCCGACATCGGCTGGATCGAGCTCAACGAGGCGTTTGCGGCGCAGGCGCTGGCCGTGATCGACTCGGTGGGGCTCGATGCCGCCCGCGTGAACCCGATGGGCGGCGCGATCGCCCTCGGGCACCCGCTGGGCGCCACGGGCGCGATCCGCTCGGCCACCGTCGTGCACGCGCTGCACCGCCATCAGCTGAAGTACGGCATGGTGACGATGTGCGTGGGCATGGGCCAGGGTGCGGCCGGCATCTTCGAGCGCGTGTGAGGCCGACATGACGATCCGTACCGCCCTGCTCGAAGGCATCCTCACCATCGAGATCGCCCGCCCCGAGAAGAAGAACGCCTTCACGCGCGAGATGTACACGGCCGCGGCCGAGGCGCTGCACGCGGCCGATACCGATGCGGCCGTGCGCGCCGTGCTGCTGTGCGGCCAGCCCGGCATCTTCACCTCGGGCAACGACATCGAGGATTTCCTGTCGCGCCCGCCCGGCCAGGGCAGCGATGCGCAGGATTCGCCCGTGTTTCGCTTCCTCAACGCGCTGACCAACTGCGGCAAGCCCGTGGTGGCCGCCGTGACCGGGGCGGCGATCGGCGTGGGCGCGACGATGCTGCTGCACTGCGACTTCGTCTACGTCAGCGACGAGGCACGTCTGGCGATGCCCTTCGTCTCGCTGGGCCTCGTGCCGGAGTTCGCCTCGAGCCTGCTGGTGCCGCAGCTCATGGGCCAGCGCCGCGCGGCCGAGAAGCTGCTGCTGGGCGACCCCTTCACCGCCCAGGAGGCAGTGGACTGCGGGCTGGCCAACGCGGTGCTGCCCGCCAGCGAGGTGCTGCCCCACGCCCGGCGCGTGGCGCTGCGCTTCAACGCGCTGCCGCCCGGGGCCGTGCGTGACTCCAAGAAGCTGATGCGCGACCACCAGCGCGCGCTCGTGATGGAGGCCATCCGCACCGAGGGTGCGGTGTTCTCCGCGCGGCTGCGCAGCCCCGAAGTGCGCGAGGCGTTGCAGGCTTTTCTCGAGAAGCGCAAGCCCGACTTCTCGAAGTTCTGACGGGGCGCCTGCCGGCCGGGCCCATGTCGCTCTCCCTCAAGCTCGCGTTGAGCCCGGTGCTGGCCGTGCAGGCGTTGCGCACGCGCGCACGCACGCCGCGGCTGCCCGAGGCGGCGGGCGAGCGTGCAGGCGAGGTCGGCAGCGGGCCGCTGCTGCGCCTGCTCGTGGCAGGAGATTCGTCTGCCGCCGGCGTCGGTGTGGCCCACCAGGACCAGGCGCTGGCAGGTCAGCTGAGCCGCGCTCTGCACCGCCACACCGCGCGGCCGGTGCATTGGGCACTGCACGCCCGCTCCGGCCTGACCACGCACCAGGTGTTCGCGCT
>CAILKA010000623.1 GCA_903834645.1 uncultured beta proteobacterium | reverse complement strand
CTGGAAGTGCTGGATGCGCAGCGCCAGCTGCTGGCCGCCGAGGCCGACTTCGTGAACACGCGGCTGGCGCGCCAGCTCGCCCATGTGCAGGTCTACCGCGCGCTCGGTGGGGGTTGGGCCTCACCTTCCGGGGGCTGACCGCCGTCGCCTCAGGCGTACTGGGAGGCCAGCCAGACCCGCCCTGTCGCCACCTGCCCATCGGCACGGGCGCTGCGCTGCGCCAAGCCGGTATTGTCAGGTTCAGACAGCCTTCTTCCAGCTCTCTGCCAGGGCGGCCCACCCCGCCGGCCCCATCCGCTCCATCGTCGCCATGTTGGCCTCGAAGATGGTCTCGGCCTCAGGGAATGCGGCCACGGCACGGTCGATGCTGTCCTCGCGGATCAGGTGCAGCGTGGGGTGGGGTGAGCGATTGGTGGCGTTGGAGATGTCGTCGGCCGTGGTGCCCTCGAAGCGATAGTCGGGGTGGAAGCTGGCCACCTGGATCACGCCTTCCAGACCAAGGTCAGCCACAGCGTCTTCGGCCACGCCGAGAAAGTCGTTGAAGTCTGCGAAGTCGGTGAACACCAGCGGGTGCACCAGCAGCGTGGTCTCCAAGCGATCGGCCGGTGATTTGGACAAGCGCTGCAGCTCGTCCAGCAGGTCGCTCAGCAGCACTGCGGGGTCTGTGGCCTCGCTTTGCACGTAGCGCACCAGGCCCTTGACCTGCGGCGCCTTCGCAAAGGGGCACAGGTTCAGGCCGATGACGGCCTGCTCCACCCAGGTGCGGGTCTGGTCAAGGGCGGGGGAGTCGGTGATCATGGGGCGCAGGTGGCGGGGCGTGAGGTGGCCTCAGTGTCCCACCGGCCGGCTGTGGCCGCCACGATCCTGCGGATGACGGACCCCGGGAGGTCGAGCTTGCCCTCATCGAAGCAGGAGCGGGGAGCCTTCAGTCAGGGGATGTTGTGCCCCTGAGCCGCCACCCAGAGCGCAAACCAGTCCTCCCGCTCCAGGCGGATTGACAGGGCCTTGACCGCGCTCTCGATGCGCTCGATCCTGTTCGTTCCGATCACAGGGTAGGGCAGGCTGGGATGGGCCATGACCCACGCGTAGGCCAGCTGCTCCAGCGTAGCGCCCCCGTACTTCGGGGACAGGCTTGCCGCAACCCGGGCCAGCCGCACCGCCGCAGGCTCGTTCAAGTCAAAGAGGCGGCCTCCGGCCAGCGGGCTCCAGGCCATCGGCCGAACCCGGTGTTGCTGGCACTGGTCGAAGCTGCCGTCCACCATCGGGTCCATGCGCAGGAGGTGGAACTCGACCTGGTTGGTGAACAGCGCATCGCCCATGAAGCTGTTCAAGGCCGCAAACTGGCTGGGGCTGTAATTGGACACCCCCGCCTTGCGGATCTTGCCTTCCTGGAGCAGTTGATTGAGCCCCTGCGCCGTGTCCTCCGCGCCCGTCAGCCAGTCAGGGCGGTGCACGAGAAACAGCTCGACCTGCTCGCAGCCCAACAGTCGCAGGGATTGCTCGACGCTTGTCCTGAGTTGGGCCGCCGATGCGTCATAGAAGCCCACCGTGCGCTGCGGGCTCAGGTCGTTGGGCACGTAGATGCCCGCCTTCGTGACGATGGCCAGCTTGTCGCGCAGCCCGGGCGAGAGGGCCATGGCGCCGCCGAGTGCTGCCTCCACCCGATACCCGCCATAGATCTCTGCCGTGTCGATGGTCGTGATGCCCAGTTCGACACAACGGTTCAGGCGGCGGTTGATGGCCT
>CAILKA010000622.1 GCA_903834645.1 uncultured beta proteobacterium | reverse complement strand
TATCCACCTCCATCGCCATGCTCAGCGCCAGGTTGATCGCACAGGTCGTGCGGCCCTCGCCATCCACGGCGCTCGTCACCACCACCAGCGCACCACTGCCCGGATGCGCGACGGCCGATTCGCGAACGCGATCCAGCAACGCACGCTTGGCACGCCGGAAATCCTCCGCCAGCGGCGCCTGCTCCAGCCCCGGAACCAGGTACCCTGCCTTGGCCAGCCGCGGCAGGTCCAGGGGAACGGGCGCGTTCACCCATCCCGCACCCGCAGCGTCCGCCAGCCTGCCTGCGCCTGACGGGTCGGACGACGCCGCAGCACCTGCGGCCCCGGATTCCGCAGCCGCCGCTGCACGAGCGCTGCGCGCTGCCCGCGCCTGCGCTTGGCGCGCATCCAGGCCCGCGGCTTCCCACGGCACGTCGATGCCCGCGCGGTTCAGCGCCTCCAGTCGGCGCGCCGCCTGCTCGATGATGCTCATGCCCCGAATCCCCCACCCGTGCGCTGAAGCCAGGCCAGCGCCATGCCCTGAAACGCGAGCAGCCCGATGGCCGCGCCCGCCACCAACCACGCCCCCAGGCCCACCATCGCGCCCTGCGGCGGCCAGGCCCGGATTTCACCGATCACCGGACGCTGCACCAGGCGCTGCAAGGCCGAGGCGTCCTCCACCGTGGGGCGCAGCCGCTCCACACCCAGCGGCACGACCATCCCGGCCAGCAGCGACAGCAGCGCAGCTGCCCACCCGAGCTCGAGCCGACCCGGAAACACCGGCACGCCGCCTGCGCGTGAGGGCTCGATCACGCGAAAGCCTGCATTGCGCGAGGACTCCTCGGCCTTGAGCCCCAGCGCCGCCGACTCCCCCTTGGCCACGAGCTGGTCGTAGGTCTTGCGTGCGAACTCCACCTCCAGGCCCAACTGCGCGTACTCCGCCTCGATGGCAGGAGCACGGTCGGCAGCGGCACGAAACTCCGCCAGACGCTGCTGCGCCACGCTCAGGCGGCTGCGCAGTGCCGCCACCAGCGCCTCGGCCTCGGCAAGCTGGCTGCGCAGCCGCTGATAGACCGGGTTCGTCGGGCTGCCGGCACGAGCAGGCTCGGGGTCGCGCTCGCGCTTGAGATCCTCCGTCCGGGTCACGGCCTCGCGCGCGGCGATCACCTCCGGGTGCTGCTCGCCCAGCTTCACCAGCAGCTCGTCGAGCGCCTTGCGTCGCGACGTGAGCTCCACGTCCACCGGCCGCTGCGGATCCTCACGCGAGAGTTCGCCGCGATAGGCATCGCGCGACTGCTCCGCGGCGGCGAGCTCGGCGCGCAGCCTCACCACGCCCTCCTGGGTGGCCGCGATGCGTGCGAAGTAGTCCTCCTTGGAGACGCCGGTGGAGCCGAAGTGGCGCACCTTGAACGCGGTCAGGCGCCGCTCGGCCTCCACCAGCCGAGCCTCGCTGGCCTGGCGCTGCGCCAGCAGGAAGCGATCGGCATCCTGCACGTCGCGGCGCTTCTCGCCCTCGGAGACCTCGCCAAAGAGCTCCACCAGCCCCTGCACGACGCGGCGCGCCCGCTCCGGGTCGGTGTCGCGGTAGCTCACGGTGTGGATGCCGTTCTCGTCGGCACTGAGCTTGGTGCGCGCAATGAGCCTCACGAGCGAGTCCTCGCGCTCCTCGGCGGTGGCCGCCGGGAGGCCCAGTGCGTTGCGCTCGACCAGCCGCGCCAGCTGCGAGCTCGCCATCGCCTCGCGCGCCAGCACCCGCGCCTGGCGCTCCGCCTCGGCCGACTGCACCGACATGCCCGAGATCAGCGGCCTCAAGGCAGACTGCGTGTCCACCACCAGGCGTGCGCTGGCCTCGTAGCGCTGTGGCACGTAGGGCAGCGCCACAGCCGCCACGAGCGCAACGCCCCAGGCGCTGACCAGCGCCAGGCGGCGCCTGCGCCACAGCGTGCGCCCCCCGCGGCGCAGGCTCAGCAACAGCTCCTCGAACTCCCCCGGCGGCTGGACCGCCTGCCTCTGCTCTTGCGCATTCGTCATGACAGTACCCTCGTTGGCACACCTGCCACGCGCGCCCCGGGGGGCACGTGGCGAATCACGGTGCTGCCCAGGCCCGTGAGCGCACCGTCGCCGATGCGCACGCCCTGCAGCACGCTCGTGCCGCTGCCCAGGTAGCAGTTCTCACCGACCTGCACGTGGCCGGCCAGGGTCACGCCCGCGCCCACCAGCGTCCAGTCTCCAACCACGGTGTCGTGATGGATCACCGCGTTGGGCAGCACGCACACGTGGTCACCGATCACCGCGTTGGCGGTGACCACCACGCCGGCCATCAGCAGCACGTTGCGCCCGATCCGGGCCAGCGGCGACACGCTGGCGCTCGGGTGCACGACGCTGGCCCAGCGCTCCTCGGGCACACGCAGGCTCTCGACGAGCGCGCGGCGCTCACGGTAGCTGTGCGGGCCGCCTGGCACGGCGAGCACCTGCGCCTGCGGCCATTGCGCAAGGGCTTCGCGTCCGCGCACCGGGTAGCCGGCGCAGCCCGCGGCCTGCTTGGCCGGCGTGTCGTCGAGGAAGGCCTCGAGCGCCCACTTGTCACCCAGGCAGGCCAGCGCCTCCAGGGCGTTGCCGTTGCAGGGGAAGAGGAGGAGCGGCCGCCCCTTGGCCGCGGGCTCAGGCCGCACCGGCCTGCCCCAGCCCCGCCCCCGCAGGCGCGCCAGACCAACCCCCGCGGGCCACCGCAGCGGCCGGACGGGGCGCAGCGTGCCCCGGCTGCCTGGAGGCCGTTGCCAGCGCACGCACCGCCTCGCCCACGCGCTGCACCTGGGCGTCGGTGAGCTCGGCATACATCGGCAGCGACAGCACCGTCTGCGCCGCCGCTTCGGCGTGCGGGAACTGGCCGCGCTGCCCGCCGAGCTCGCGGAAGGCCGGGAGCAGGTGGATCGGCTTGGGGTAGTGGATGCCGCTGGCCACGCCCTGACGCGTCAGGGCGTGCTGCCAAGCCTCGCGCGCGGCGGTCCTCACGGCATAGACGTGGTGCACGGAGCGGTAGCCGGCGGGTGCGGCCTGCGCCCGTATGGAGGTGCCCGCCAGGAGCTCGTCGTAGCGGGCCGCCACGCGTGCGCGCGCCTCGGTCCAGGCCGGCAGGTGGCGCAGCTTGGCGCGCAGCACCGCGCCCTGGATCGCCTCCATGCGGAAGTTGTAGCCCTTGATCTCATGGTGATACTTCTGCGGCGCGCCCCAATCGCGCAACAGCCGCACGCGGCGAGCCAGGTCAGCATCGCCCGTCACCACCATCCCGCCCTCGCCGCAGGCGCCCAGGTTCTTGCCCGGGTCGAAGCTGAAGCAGGCCATGTGGCCGAAGCTGCCTGCGCGTCGGCCATGGAGCTCAGCCCCGTGCGCCTGCGCCGCGTCCTCGATGACCACCAGGTCGTGCCGGCGCGCGATCTCGCCGATCGCCTCCATGTCGGCCATCAGGCCGTACAGGTGCACCGGCAGGATGGCACGGGTGCGCGGCGTGATCGCCGCCTCCAGCGCGCGCGGATCCATCGTGAGCGTGGCCGGGTCGATGTCGACGAACACCGGCCGGGCCCCTGTGTAGTCGATGGCGCTGGCCGTGGCCACGAACGTGAAGGGCACCGTGATCACCTCGTCACCCGGGCCCACACCAGCGGCCAGCAGCGCCAGGTGCAGCGCACTCGTGCCGGTGTTGACGGCCACGCCGAAGGGGCGCTGGCTGTAGGCGGCGAACTCCTGCTCGAAGGCCTCCACCTCCGGGCCGAGCGTGAACTGGCAGCTGTCGAGCACGCCTGCAATGGCCGCATCGATCTCGGCGCGGATGCTGCGCATCTGAGCCTTCAGGTCGACGAACGGAATGGGGGTGTTTCCTGCCTCTGGCGCGAGGCTTTCGGGGATGGTGGCGGTCACGACGCGGCTTCCTCCTGAAGGTAGATGGTTTCGCCCTTGCGGTGCATGGATGCGGTGGCGGCCTCGATCAGCTGCACCATGCGCAGCCCGAAGTCGGCGCCCGTGAGCGCCGGCGTGCCGTTGTTGATGCAGTCGACGAAGTGCTCGCCCTCGATGCGCAGCGCCTCCGTGGTGCCGAGCTGGGGCGACCACATGTCGCCGCTGCGGTAGCCCACACGCATCTCGCGCGCGCGCTGCGGGTCGTCGCTCATCTCGACGCCCCGGTCGTAGACCTTGATCTTGTCGCTGGGCTGCAGGTCGTCGTAGGCGATCATGCGGCGGCTGCCACCCACCACGATCTGGCGCACCTTCACCGGCGCAAGCCAGCTCACGTTGACGTGGCCGATCGTGCCGCCGTCGTAGTACAGCGTCACGTAGGCCAGGTTCTCAGGCGTGCCCGGGAAGTGGTTCACGCCGTTGGCCGACACGGCGCGCGGCTTGCGCTTGAGCAGGTGATCCATGATCGCGAAGTCGTGCACCGCGAGGTCGCAGATCACGCTCACGTCACGCTGGAACAGGCCCAGGTTCACGCGCGTGGAGTCCACGTAGTAGACATCCCCGATCTCGCCGCTGTCGATGAGCTCGGCCATCTTGCGCACCGCGGGCGTGTAGATGAAGGTGTGATCCACCAGCAGCACGCGGTCACGCTTCTTCGCCTCCACGCCAAGTTCGCGCGCCTGCGCGCTCGTCTCGGTCATGGGCTTTTCCAG
Source organism: uncultured beta proteobacterium (assembly GCA_903834645.1). Taxonomy (GTDB): domain Bacteria; phylum Pseudomonadota; class Gammaproteobacteria; order Burkholderiales; family Burkholderiaceae_C; genus Rubrivivax. The sequence goes on along the minus strand of CAILKA010000622.1, from coordinate 1,112 downwards.
CCACACGTGCTTGCCCGCCTGCAGCGCACGCAGGCCCAGCGCGTGGTGCGTGGCCGCAGGTGTGGCGATCGCCACCGCGTCCACCGCCGGGTCGGCCAGCAGCACGTCCAGGTCGTCCGTGGTCTTCAAGCCTGGGTGGCGTCGCTCGGCCAGCGCGCGCCGCGCCGGGTCGAGTTCGGCCAGTGCCGCCACGCGAGCGCCAGGTGTCTCGAAGAAGTTGCGCACCAGGTTCGGGCCCCAGTAGCCATAGCCCACCACGCCGATGCCGACCATCACGCGGCCTTCAGGCGCGCAGCCTCGCGCATGCGCATGTCGCCCATCACGCGCGCCGGCACGCCGGCCACGATCGCGTGGTCGGGCACGTCGGCCACCACCACGGCACCGGCCCCCACGAGAGCCCCTTCGCCGATCGTCACGCCGCTGCGGATCGTGGCGTTGCTGCCGATGGAGGCGCGCCGCTTCACGTGGGTCGGCTCGACCTTCCAGTCGGCTTCCGTCTGCAGCTGGCCCTGTTCGTTGGTCGCACGCGGGTACGTGTCATTGGTGAACATGACCCCGTGGCCGATGAACACCTCCTCGTCGATGCGCACGCCCTCGCACACGAAGCTGTGCGAGGAGATCTTGCAGCGCTGGCCGATGCGCGCGTTCTTCTGGATCTCGACGAAGGCCCCGATGCGCGTGCCCGCGCCGATGCGGCAGCCGTACAGGTTGACCAGCGCAGGCTGGAACACCTGCACCCCCTCTTCCATCACCACCGTGTCCGATACCGGCATGCACTGCTCCAGTTGGACCGCAGTGCCCAGTGCACCGCGCGTCGTCTTGTCTGGAGCCCAGTGTGTTCGGGGGTGGCCGACGGGGCAATCGGCAAGCTAGGGGTGCGGGCCCGCGCCCGCTCAACGCGGTGCGCGGGCCCGATTCAGGGACTCATGCCAGGGCCGGTCTGCGCGGCGCAGCCGGCCCCTCTTCCACCCTCAGCTGCCGGGGTAGCAGGCGGTGCGTGAGAAGGATCCGCCAGCACCCAGGTTGCGCGCCTGCCAGCACTGCTGCGCAGGGATGCTGTGCACGCGGCCGTTGGCCTCCCCCCACGCCGTCCCGCCCGTCACCTCCGGCCC
>CAILKA010000621.1 GCA_903834645.1 uncultured beta proteobacterium | reverse complement strand
TGGCCATCAGCGGCTGGGGCACGCCGCCGGGCGCGCGGTTGCGCGTGAGCGGGGCCATCACGATGCGCGTGGCCACGTCGATGTCGCCCACGCGCAGGGGGTCGAAGAGGGAGGCGTTCATGCCCGCAGCTTAGCGGCTGCAGCGCGTGAGCGGCCCGAGCAGCTCGAGCACGCGCTCCTCCCAGAGGCTGAAGGCCGAGTGCCGGCCCGGGTGCTGGTCGGGCTCGGCCGAGGTGCCGCCCATGGCGTAGACCACGCCACCGCCGCCCTCGGGGTCGAACACGAAGCCCGAGAGCAGCCCCCAGGCCATGCCCAGATGGCCGGCGCCGGAGAGCCCCCCGGGCTCGCCGGCAAAGCGCTGCATCCCCAGGCCCCACTGCCGGAACAGGCCGTGCAGGGTGTCGCCGTTGGCGCGGCCCGGGCGGTCGTCGTGGCGCCACTGCGGCTCGAGCATCGCGCGCAGGGTCTCCTCGCGCAGGATGCGCACGCCGTCGAGCGCGCCGCCGGCCAGCAGCGCGCGCATCAGCCGCCCCAGGCCCGGCACGCTCACCCGCATCGACCCCTGCGGGCCGAAGAGCGCCGCGTTGCGGCCGGGCGCGTAGTCGGCCAGCGGCCACATCGGCGCGGTGCGCACGCCCGTGCGGTCCGGTCCTTGCGGCATCCAGCCGCCCTGCGCGTCGCGCCGGTAGAGCGTGGCCAGATCCGCCTCCTGCCCCGGCGCCAGGTCGCGCGCAGGCAGGAACCCGCCGGCAATGCCCAACGGGCCGAGCACGCTTGCGCGTACCTGCTCGTCGAAGCAGCGCCCGGTGAGCTGCTCCACGACGGTGCCGAGCACCACCTGGTTGGTGTTGGCGTACTGGAACCAGCCCGAGGCTGGCCCGCGGTCGGGCTCGGGTGCCCACCAGGCCCGCGCCTGCGCGCCGGCCAAGGCGTCCTCGAGCGACTGGCCGGGCGCCACGGGCAGGAGGTCATCCGGGTCGCGCAGCGACGAGGTGTGGCTCATCAGCATGCGCACGGTGAGGGGCGCGTGCGGGTGCGCGGGGTGGCGCAGCGCAAAGCCCAGCGCCTGGCTCACGTCCGCGTCCAGCGCCAGCCGACCGGCCTCGACGAGCTGCATCACGGCAATGGCCGTCACGAGCTTGGACACCGACGCGATGCGGTAGAGCGTGCGGCCGTCGGCGGGCAGCTGCTGCTCGACGCTGCGCCAGCCGAAGTGCGCCTCGTGCACGACGGCGCCCTGGCGCATGGCGAGCACGGACAGGCTCGCCAGCGGCCGGTGCGGGTCCTCCACGAGCGTGCGCAGCGCTTCGTCGATGGCCGCGAGGTCGAGCGCGGGATCGGCCGCGGGGGCGGCACTCGCCGCAGCAGGGGTGCCAGCCGCCGCGGCGGCCTGGGGCAGTGACGGGGCGGGCGGGTGCTTCATGTCAGGGCTGGTGTGCGCGGCAGTGTAGGCCGGCGCCCACGCAGTCGCCTACATTCCCGAACATGCTCGCCTACCGCCATGCCTTCCACGCCGGCAACCACGGTGACGTGCTCAAGCACGCCGTGCTCCTGCACGTGCTCGAGTACCTGAACCTCAAGGAAAAGGGCTGGCGCTTCGTCGACACGCACGCCGGCGCAGGCGAGTACGCGCTCAACAGTGCGGTCGCGCGCAAGAAGGCCGAGTACGCGCAAGGCGTGGCGCCGCTGTGGGGCAGGAAGGACGCGCCGCCGCTCGTGGGGCGCTACCTCGCCCACCTCGCCAAGGCCAACCCCTCGGGGTCGCTGCGCAGCTACCCGGGGTCACCGGCCATCGCGCGGGCCCTGCAGCGCCACCAGGACGATCTGCGCCTGTTCGAACTGCACCCGAGCGACGTGCGCATGCTCGCGATGCGCCTGGGCCGCGGCCCAGGCGTGGAGGTGGCGCGTGCCGACGGCTTCGAGGCGCTCAAGGCCGTGCTGCCCCCGCCGACGCGGCGCGCCCTCGTGCTGATCGACCCGAGCTACGAGCTCGAGCGCGACTACGCGCGCGTGATCGCGACGCTGCGCGATGCGCTGGCGCGCTTCGCCGAGGGCGTCTACATCGTCTGGTACCCGCAGGTCGGTCGCGTGGCTGCACGCGAGCTGCCCCGTCGGCTGCAGGCCATCGCGCCCAAGGGCTGGCTGCACGCGCGGCTCACGGTGCAGCAGCCCGATGCACGGGGCTTTGGCATGGCCGGCAGCGGCGTCTTCGTGTTCAACCCGCCCCACACGCTGCACGCGGCGCTCGCGCAGGCGCTGCCGTGGTTGCACGAGAACCTGCGCCAGTTCGACGGGGGCAGCTGGCTGCTCGACCAGCGCGCGGTCTGAGCGCAGCCTGAGCCCCGCCCCCGCCCGGTTGCCGCCCGGTTGCCGCCCGGTTGCCGCCCGGTTGCCGCCTGGTCGCCGCTCGGCGCGCCGTGCGCCGTGCGCCCCGGCGCTGTCGTGCGAAAGCCGAGCCCGGCCCGCTCAGGCCTGCAGCCGCAGCACCTGCCCGAAGGACGCCCGAGGTGGCAGGGGCAGCGCACCCATGGCCGGCACCGCCCACAGCACCGGGCAGCGAGGACGCTCGCGCGCCGGGCCGTCGAGATCGGTGAGCACGACGATGAGGTCGGGCCGGTGGCGCTGGGCCTCCTGCAGCAGCGGCGTGAAGTCGGTGCCACCGCCCCCGCGCGCGGGCAGCTGGCCGAAGTCGCCGCGGCCGGGCTCGAAGTGGCGCACCGAGCGCACCGCGTCGTCGCCCACCACCAGCGTCCAGGGCGCCTCCAGGCGCCGCGTGAGCGCCACGATCTCGCGCGCGAAGCGCGCAAGCAGCGCCTCTTCGATCGAACCCGACACGTCGACCACCACCACCAGGCGCGGCACGCGGCGCGAGGCGGTGGTGCCCGGCTCCCAGGGCATCCGGCCGGCACCGCCTGCACCCACGCGGCCGCGGTTGGCCAGCCACGATCGGCTCGGGCGTGACCAGTTGAGCGCCACGCGGCGCGACAGCGCGCGCCCGAGGTGCGCGCGCAGCACGTGCTCCCAGGGCGTGCGGGTGCGCGGCAGGTCGGCCAGCAGCACACGCACGAGCGCTTGCGCGCCGTCGTCGGCCTGCCCGCGCAGCAGCCGCTCGCACCAGTCGTGCGCGAGCTGCGCCTCCTGCTCCGGGCGCGGCGCCTGCTGCCCGGCGCCACGCTCCAGCAGATCGGCAGCCTGCCCCTGGCCAAGACGGCGCAGCCGCGCCGCACGCTTGCCGTCGCGGCCCTGCGAGTCGCGGTCATCACACGCGGCGTAGAGCCGCTCGACGTCCCAGCGCGCCAGCGCCGCCTCCTCGGGCTCGGTGCGCTCGAGCACCTGGTCCAGCAGCGTGGGCAGGTCGGCCACGCCCGCAGGGCGGTCGAGCCAGCGCAGGTGCGCCAGCGCGCTTTGCACCAGGGCATCGGCGCACAGGTTCCACAGCTGCGCGTCCACCTGGCCCACGCGTGCACGCAGCGCCTCGCGCCGCGACACGTGGCGCAGGGCCACGTGCAGCACCGCGTGTGCCACCCAGCCCGCCTGCTCGCGCAGCGCCAGCTCGGCAAAGCCCGGCGTGTAGAAGAGCGTGTGGCCGTCGGTCGTGACGGCGGCGACCTGCGGCGGCTGGTCGCCCAGGGTGCCTGAGCCAGCGTCTTCGGGTCTCGTCTGGCCTTCGGCCAGGTCGTGGTGAGCCGCCCACAGCGCCAGCGCCCCGCTGCCCGGTGCGTGCTCGATGAGGTGCTGCACGGCGCGCACGCCGCGGTGCTCGAGCTCGATGGCGCCGCAGCGCGTCATGCGGCGCGCGGGCCCGGCCGGTGCGCGCCGCCCCTCATGCGCCGCGCAGTTCCTGCACGTGCGCGCGGTAGACGGGGCTGTCGAGCATCGCCCGCTCCAGGCCACTCGACAGCGCGCGCTGCGCCAGCAGTTCCACCGCCAGCGTGCGCACCTCGCGCAGCGGCAGCGGCTGGGGTGCACGGATGTCTGGCAGCTGCCCGACGATGGCCAGCGCGCGCGCCATCGCGCCGTCCGACGTGGCCGCACCCAGCAGCCCGTAGACCAGGCCGTACAGCCCCTCGAGCGTGCGCGGCAGCAGCGCCGCGGTGGCTGCTCCCGGCTCGGCGGCCAGCAGCGCCAGCACATGGGCGCCGGCGCGCAGCTCGCGCAACACGCCGAAGAACTCCGCCGCGTTGGCCGCGCCGATGCGCCCGCGCACGAGCACCTGGCGTGCCTCATCGGAGAGCGGTGACTGCAGCACGCGCGAGACGTCCTCCCAGCCGCGCGGGCTCGCGCCGACCAGGTGGTCACCCTCGAGCTGCGCCGCGGTGTCGTCCAGCCGGTCCGGGCGCACCTTCAGGTAGGCCATCACCTCGGGGGCCAGGCCCTGCTCGAGGGCATAGGCGAGGAAGGCCTCCACCGAGGCCTGCACGTGCAGGTGGAACATGCGGTCGGCCAGCGCCGTGCCCATGTCGTGGCTGACCGCGCCGTGAAAGCTCGCGTTGCCCGCGGCCACCACCATCCAGCCCTCGGGCAGCCGGTAGTTGCCCGCGCGCCGGTCCAGGATCAGCGAGTAGGCCGACACCTGCAGCCGCGGGTCGGCGGCGGTGAGCTCGTCCAGGAACAGGATGCCCGCGGGCTCGTCGGGGCCGGGCAGGAACTCCGGCGGAAACCACACCGTGCGGCCCTGGCGCTCGTCGGCGTAGATCGCGCCGCGGATGTCCACCGGCTCGAGCGTGGTCAGCCGCAGGTCCGTGAGCGGCACGCCGTGGTGCGCGGCCACCTGGTGCACGATCGAGCTCTTGCCCACGCCGCGGCTGCCCCACAGCATCGTGGCACGCAGGCGCAGCGCGGGGTGCGCGAACTGCTCGAGCAGCGCGGCTTTGGCGGTGGTGATGGAAACCGGCGGGACGTTCACGCACGCTCCTCGTTCAGGGGCCGGGCCAGCACCGGCCAGGCGTCGTCGGCCAGCCGCGTGGGCCATTGCGGCAGCGCGATGCGCGGCATCTCGCGACGCACGAAGAACAGGCCCATGAGCAGCGGCGGGGCGACGTTGGCCAGCAGCGCCAAGACCGAGCTGCCCCCGCTCTGGCGCGCCCACAGCGCCACGGCCACGACGCCCAGCCCCACGAGCCAGGGCGTGAGGCCGCGCGCGACCACCGCCCAGCGCGCCGCGCGGTGGCGCGCGTGGTACCGCGCCGGCGGCTCGGCCAGCGTGGCGGCCACGTGCGCGAGCGCGCATTCGAAGTGTGCACTCGCCTCGCGGCTGCGCCTGGGCTCCTCGCCGCGCACCGTCACGCGCGCGACCCAGCCCCGGTTGAGCTCGGTCAGCGGCTCCCAGGCGCGGCCGAGCACGGCCAGCAGGTCGTGCGGCAGGCGCAGATCGGCGGCCGGCGGGCGCAGCAGCTCGATCTCGGCCGGATAGCCCCCGACACCCGAAAGGCTCATGCGCAGCGTGAGGCTGCCCACCTGCGCCTGCGCGGCCTTGAGCACGAGCGCCGGCTCGGCCCGGCCGGGCTCCCCGCGGCGGACCAGGCGCTGCGTGAGCGCGCCCAGCGCCGCCGCCCCGGGCGGGGCCGGCACATGCACGAAGAGCCGGCCAGCCGGCACATGCACGAAGGGCCGGCCAGCCGGCACATGCACGAAGGGCCGGCCAGCCGGCACATGCACGAAGAGCCGGCCGGCCGGCACGTGCACGAAGAGCCGGCCAGCCGGCACCCCTCGCATCGCGTCGAGCAGCGCCGCCAGATCGGCCGGCGACGCATCCGGGCAGCGGCCCTCGAGCCGCGC
>CAILKA010000620.1 GCA_903834645.1 uncultured beta proteobacterium | reverse complement strand
GCCAGCAGCGCCAGCGCTTCGGTGGCGGCGGCATCGTCGAGGTGCGCCGTGGGCTCGTCGGCGAGGATCACGCGCGGACGGCCCACGAGCGCGCGGGCGAGCGCCACGCGCTGGGCCTGCCCGCCGCTGAGCGCACCGGGCAGCCGGTCTTCCAGGCCCTGCAGGCCCAGGCGCCGGAGCAACTGCGCCGTGCGCGCGCGATCCGGGGTGCGCCCGGCTGCGAGGTCAGGCAACTCGAGGTTGCGCGCCACGCTCAGGCCCTCGCTCAGGTGCAGCCGCTGCGGCACGAAGCCGAGCGTGCGCGCGCGCCAGGCGTCGCGCGCACGGGCCCCGAGGCTGCCGAGATCGGTACCGGCCACTTCCAGCCGGCCCTGCTGCAGGGCGAGCAACCCGGCCAGGAGCGCCAGCAGGGTCGATTTGCCGCTGCCTGAGGGCCCCGTCACGCGCACGACAGCGCCTGGCGGGGCCTCGAAGTCGGGCCACGCGAGTACCGGACCGCCGGCATAGCGGTAGGCGAGGCCCCGGGCGACGATCATGGCGCGACTTCCTGCCCCCGCTGCGCTCAGGAGGCCTTCAGCCGCGCCGCGAAGGTGCGGCGGAACTTCTCGACCTTGGGCCCCACGACAAAGGCGCAGTAGCCCTGGTTCGGGTGCTGGGCGTAGTAGTGCTGGTGGTAGTCCTCGGCGCGCCAGTAGTTGTCCAGGCGCTGCAGTTCCGTCACGACGCGCCCGCCGTGCGCCGCCTGCGCCTCGTCCCGCACGGCCTGCGCCACCGTCCGCTGTGCCTCGTCGTGCCAGTAGATGCCCGAGCGGTACTGCGGGCCCACATCGTTGCCCTGGCGGTTCAGCGTGGTGGGGTCGTGGATGGCGTAGAAGACCTCAAGGACCTCGCGCAGGGAGATGCGCGCGTCGTCGAAGCTCACGCGCACCACCTCCACGTGGCCGGTGTCGCCCTGGCACACCTGTTCGTAGCTCGGCTGGCGCACATGGCCGTTGCAGTAGCCCGACTCGACCTCGGTCACGCCGTCCACGAGCTCGTAGACCGCCTCCAGGCACCAGAAGCAGCCGCCTCCGAGGGTGATGTGCTGAATCGCCATCGTCATCCTTCCTTTCGCGCCAGTGGCCACGGCCTGCACCGGCCGCGGGAGATACCCGAGCCCCGGAACTGCCGCGAGGCCCTTCGTACACTATCCGGGATTATCCGGAGACCCTGCCCATGCCCGCCAAGTTCCGTTGGGATGACCCTTTCCTGTTCGACGATCAGCTCACCGAAGACGAGCGTGCGGTTCGCGATGCCGCGCATGCCTACTGCCAGGACAAGCTGCAGACCCGCGTCCTGATGGCCGCGCGCCACGAGAGCTTCGACCGCGACATCATGAGCGAGATGGGTGCGCTCGGGCTGCTGGGCAGCACGATCGAAGGCTACGGCTGCGCGGGGCTGAACTCCGTGTGCTACGGCCTGGTGGCGCGCGAGGTCGAGCGCGTGGACTCGGGCTACCGCAGCGCCATGAGCGTGCAGAGCTCGCTCGTGATGCACCCCATTCACGCCTACGGCAGCGAGGCGCAGCGCCAGAAGTACCTCCCCAAGCTCGCCACCGGCGAGTGGGTGGGCTGCTTCGGCCTGACCGAGCCCAACCACGGCAGCGACCCCGCCAGCATGCTCACGCGCGCCCGCCCGGTGGACGGTGGCTACGTGCTCAAGGGCAGCAAGATGTGGATCACGAACTCGCCCATTGCCGACGTCTTCGTGGTGTGGGCCAAGAAGGAAGACCCGGATGGGCGCGTGGGCGGCCAGGAGTCGATCCACGGCTTCATCCTCGAAAAGGGCATGAAGGGCCTGACCGCGCCCAAGATCGAGGGCAAGATGAGCCTGCGAGCCAGCATCACGGGCGAGATCGTGATGGACGACGTGTTCGTGCCCGAGGCCAACCTGCTGCCGGGCGTCAACGGCCTGAAGGGGCCCTTCGGCTGCCTGAACAAGGCGCGCTACGGCATCGCCTGGGGCGCGCTGGGCGCGGCCGAGTTCTGCTGGCACGCGGCGCGCCAGTACACGCTGGACCGCCAGCAGTTCGGCCGCCCGCTGGCACAGAACCAGCTGATCCAGAAGAAGCTCGCCGACATGCAGACTGAAGTCACGCTCGGCCTGCAGGCCTGC
>CAILKA010000619.1 GCA_903834645.1 uncultured beta proteobacterium | reverse complement strand
GGCGCGTGCTGGCTGCCAACGCCGCTGTGCTGCTCGTCACCGACGGCCTGGACCGCGACGACCACGGTGCGCTGGCCGATGCCGCGGCGCGGCTGCACCGGAGGGCACACGAGGTGGTGTGGCTCAACCCGCTGCTGCGATTCGAAGGCTTCGAGCCGCGTGCCGCCGGCGTGCGCGCGCTGCTGCCGCACGTGGACCGCTTCCTGCCCGTGCACAATCTGGCGAGCCTGGCCGACCTCGGGCGTGCGTTGCGCACGCCGGCGGTGCGGCCGGCCACGCTCCTGCACTGATCCCCCTGTACCGAACCTGCTGACCGACCGACGCCATGGAACTTACCGGTGACCGCCTGATCCCCGCCCCGCGCGAGCGCACCTGGGCCGCGCTGAACGACCCGGAGGTGCTCAAGGCCTGCATCGCCGGCTGCGAGTCGCTCGAGCGCATGGGCGAAGACGGTTTCACTGCACTCGTGGCCGTCAAGGTCGGCCCCGTGAGCGCGCGCTTCAAGGGCAACCTCAAGCTCTCCAACGTGCAGCCCGGGTCGAGCTACACGATCCATTTCGATGGGCAGGGCGGGGCTGCGGGCTTTGGCAAGGGCTCGGCCGATGTGGCGCTCGAGGACGAGGCCGGGCAGACGCGGCTGCGCTACACCGCGCGCGCACAGGTGGGCGGCAAGATGGCTCAGATCGGCTCGCGCCTGGTGGACGCCGCCGCGGCCAAGATCAGCGAGGATTTCTTCCAGGCCTTCGAGAACCGGTTGCGCGAGGAGACGGGCGTGCCGGCCGAGGTGCCCACCCAGGCGGCCGTGGCGGCGCCTTCCACGCTGGCGCGCTACGGATGGTGGATCGCAGCAGGCGCGCTGATCGTGCTCGCGCTCGGGTGGTGGCTCAGCCGCTAGGCTGGCCGCACATTCCCCTCGACAGGGCCACCCGAGGGCTGACTGCTGCGCACGGATTCGCAGCGGCTGCTCGAACACAGGAGGATCACCCCATGGACAGCCTCGATCTGCAGGTGCTTCAGCAAGCCCGCGAATGGAAGCGCGCCGGCTACGGCGTGTGGCTCGTCACGGTCATCGAGACCTGGGGCTCGGCGCCACGCCCCCCTGGTGCGCTGCTGGCGCTGCGCGACGACGGCCTGGTGGTCGGGTCGGTGTCGGGCGGCTGCGTCGAGGACGACCTGATCGACCGCGTGCGCCACGGCGAGCGCGTGGGCGTGCCCTCGCTCGTGACCTACGGCGTCACGAAGGAAGAGGCGGCGCGCTTCGGCCTGCCCTGCGGGGGCAACCTGCGGCTGGTGCAGGAGCCGCTGGGCGACCCCGCCTGGATCGACGAGGTGCTCGCGCGCACGGCGCGGCACGAGCTCGTGGCACGCCGGCTCGAGCTGGCCACCGGCGTCGTGACGGTGGAAGCGGCCTCGCGCGGCGAGTCCTTCGCCTTCGACGGTGCGAGCCTGCGCGCGCTCTTCGGCCCGCGCTGGCGGCTGCTGATCGTGGGTGCGGGCCAGCTCTCGCGCGCCGTGGCACAGATGGCGCTGATGCTCGACTTCGAGGTGATCGTGTGCGACCCGCGCGAGGAGTACCACCTGAGCTGGGACGTGCCCCACAGCACCTTCAGCCGGGCGATGCCCGACGACCTCGTGCTGGAGCTGCAGCTCGATCCGCATTGCGCCGTGGTGGCCGTGACGCACGACCCCAAGCTCGACGACATGGTGCTGCTGGAGGCCTTGAAGTCGCCGGCGTTCTACGTGGGCGCTCTGGGCTCGCGGGGCAACACGGCCAAGCGCAAGCAGCGGCTGCGCGACTTCGACCTCAGCGACGCCGAGATCGATCGCCTGCACGGGCCCATCGGCCTGGACCTGGGCAGCAAGACACCTGCCGAGATCGCGGTGTCGATCATGGCGGAGATCGTCGCCGTGCGCAACGGAGTGGCGCTGGCGCAGAAGAAGGCGGGCTCGGCGGTACCGGCCGCACCAGCCGCCGGCACGGCTTGCCCGGTGCGCTGAGCCTGGCAGGCTGGACTCCCCGCGCGCGGCTGCCCCTCCGGGGTCTCACCGCCGCATCTGCTGCGGCAGCCAGGTCACGATCTCGGGGAAGACGTATATCAGCCCGACGGCGGCGATCATGAGGAAGAAGAAGGGCAGCGTGACGCGCGCGATCCAGCCGATCTCGCGCTTGGTCATGCCCTGCAGCACGAAGAGGTTGAAGCCCACCGGGGGCGTGATCTGCGCCATCTCCACGACGAGCACGATGAAGATGCCGAACCAGATGAGGTCGATGCCCGCCTTCTGCACCGTGGGCAGGATCACGCCCATCGTGAGCACCACCATCGAGATGCCGTCCAGGAAGCAGCCCAGCACGACGTAGAAGAGCATCAGCACGAGCAGCAGCTCGAATTTGCTCAGGCCCAGCGTGGCGATCCACTCCGCCAGGTGGCGTGGCAGCCCGATGTAGCCCATCGAGAGCGTGAGGAAGGCCGCGCCCGCCAGGATGAGCGCGATCATGCAGTACAGCCGCGTGCCGCCGAGCAGCGACTCCTTGAAGGTCTGCCAGGTGAGCGAGCCCTGCACGGCCGAGATCGCGAGCGACCCCACCACGCCCACCGCCGCAGCTTCGGTGGCCGTGGCGATGCCGCTGTAGATGCTGCCCAGCACGGCGATGATCAGCAGCACCACCGGGATCAGGTGGCGCGACTCGCGCAGCTTCTCCATGAAGCTCATGGTCGAGTCGGCCGGAGGCACCAGCGTCGGGTTTCTCAGCGCCCAGAACGCGATGTAGCCGGAGAAGAGCAGCGCCAGCATCATCCCCGGGAGCACACCTGCGATGAAGAGCTGTGCGATCGACACCTCTGCGCTCACGCCGTAGACGATCATGATGATCGAGGGCGGAATCAGCAGGCCCAGCGTGCCCGCGCCGGCCAGCGAGCCGATCGACATGCCATCGGGGTAGCCGCGCCGCGCCAGCTCGGGCAGGCTCATCTTGCCGATGGTGGCGCAGGTGGCGGCGCTCGAGCCCGAGACGGCGGCAAAGATCGTGCAGCCGGCCACGTTCACGTGCAGCAGCCGCCCGGGCAGGGCCTGCATCCAGGGCGCCAGCCCCCGGAACATGTCCTGGCTCAGCCGCGTGCGAAAGAGAATCTCCCCCATCCACACGAACAGCGGCAGCGCCGTGAGCGTCCAGCTCGACGACGAACTCCACACCGTGAGCGCCATGGCGTCGCCGGCCGGGCGGGAGCTGAAGAGCTGCATGCCGATCCAGGCCACGCCCGTGAGCGTCAGCCCGATCCACACGCCGCTGGCCAGGATCAGGAAGAGTGCTGCGATCAGCAGGAAGGTGATGCCGAGGTCGGACATGGTGGCGGGCAGTCGGGTGCGCCGGGCTTGCTCACTCGTTGTGAAGGGCTTCGGCCTCGCCCTCGGGGTGGCGGGGCCGCTGGCCGCGCCACTCGAGCACGAGCTCGTCGATGAAGGCCACCAGCAGGATCAGGTTGCCTGCGGCCATCGCCAGCTGCGGGATCCACAGCGGCGTGGCGTCGTTGGAGGTGGAGATGTCGTTGAAGATGCGGCTCTGCCAGGCGAGCTTGCAGCTGTAGAAGGCCGAGAGACCCGCCAGGAAGACCGCGGCACCCAGCGCCCACAGCTCGATGCCCCGCTTGGCGCCGCCGCGCAGGGCGGAGAGCAGCAGCGTGACGCGGATGTGCTCCCCGCGCTTGAGCGTGTGCGCAAGCGCCAGGAACCCGGCTCCTGCCATCAGGTAGCCGGCGTAGGCATCGGTGCCGGGCACGTGGAAGTGGGCCAGCCGGCTCACGATGCCCAGCAGCACCATGGCCAGCAGGCCCACCATGAACAGCGCCGCCAGCCACGCGGCGCCGTCGTACAGGGCGTCGAGGAAGCGGCGCATGCGCGAGGCTTACTTGCGGTAGGCGTCCACGAGCGCCTTGCCCTCGGGGCCGGCCTTCTCGAGCCACTCCTTGAGCAGCACCTCGCCCACCTTGGCCATGTCAGCCTTGAGCTGCGGCGAAGGCGGCAGGATCTGCATGCCGTTGGCGCGCAGCTTGTCGAGGCTGTCCTTGTTCGTGAACTTGCTGGCCTCCAGGCCGCGCGCCTCGGCGGCGGCGGCTGCGCGCATCACGGCGTCCTGCGTGGGCTTGTCCAGGGCGTCGAAGGCACGCTTGTTGACGATCACGGCGTTCTTGGGCAGCCAGGCCTGCGTGTCGTACCAGAACTTCAGGTGCTCGAAGGTCTTGGAGTCGAAACCGGTGGAGCCCGAGGAGATGTAGGACTCGACCACGCCCGTGGCCATCGCCTGGCTGAGTTCGGCCGCCTGCACCGTCACGGGCTGAGCGCCCACGAGTTCGGCGATGCGCGCCGTGGACGGGCTGTAGGCGCGCCACTTCATGCCCCGCAGGTCGGCCGCGGAGTTGATCGGCCTCTTCGTGTAAATGCCCTGGGGCGGCCAAGGCACCGCGTACAGCGCCATCATCCCCTGCTCGGCCAGCTTCTTCTCGAGCACGGGCTTCTGCACGCGCCACAGCTTGATCGCTTCGTCGTAGCTGTCGGCCAGGAAGGGGATGCCGTCGATGCCGAAGATCTGCCACTCGTTCTGGAAGTTCACGAGCAGGATCTCGCCGATCTGCGCCTGCCCGGTCTGCACCGCGCGCTTGATGTCGGGTGCCTTGAAGAGCGAAGCGCCCGCGTGCACCGTGATCTTGAGCTTGCCGGCGCTGGCGCGGTCGACTTCGTCGGCGAACTGCTGCAGGTTCACGGAGTGGAAGTTGGTGGCCGGGTAGGCGGCGGGCAGGTCCCACTTGGTCTGGGCTTGAGCCGAGCACGCGAACGCGAGGGCCGCGGCGCTCATGAGCATGGGCAGGTTCAGTTTCATTGGCGCTCCTGGAAATGCGTGGACGGGAAAGACCGCAAGCATGAGGCGTGCCGAGCGGCATGCCGATCGGTACTTGCCTCAGGTCGCTTGAAGTCTAGAAAGGATTGCGATAAATTGTCAACGAATCGTTGACGTTTTGAGTGTAAGTACGGATGCCCAGCAAACCGGCCAAAGCGGCTCAGGTGGCCCAGTCGCCTGCCCCCCTGCGCGAGACCGCACCCGCTGCCGGCGCGGCCGCAGGTGCGCCCCGCGCCCCGGGCATCGTGTCGTCCTCGCACCTCGTGTCGCCGCGCAGCGTCGAGCTCTCGGAGTTCGAGTTCGGGCTCATCGTGGCGTGGAACGCCTTCGCGCGCTGGGCCGTGCGCTGCATGGCTGCCGCCGGCTGCCCCGACCTCACCATCACCGACGTGCTGCTGCTGCACCACCTGTGCCACCGGGCGCGCAACAAGAAGCTCGCCGACATCTGCTTCGTCCTGAATTACGAGGACACGCACGTGGTGGCCTACTCGCTCAAGAAGCTCGTGGCTGCCGGGTTCGCGCAGGCGCACAAGCAGGGCAAGGAGGTCTTCTACAGCCCCACCGTGCAGGGCGAGTCCCTCGTGGAGCAGTACCGCAGCGTGCGCGAGCAGTGCCTGGTGGCGAGCCTGGACACCGAGCGCAACGCCGACATCGGCGAACTGGCCCGGCTGCTGCGCACCATGTCGGGGCTGTACGACCAGGCCGCGCGCGCCGCGACCTCGCTCTGAGAGCCAGCCCAGGCATGCAGGCGGCCGTCCGCGAGCCCTTTCTGGGCGTGCTCATGCTCGACACGCGCTTTCCGCGCCTGCCTGGAGACGTGGGCCACCCTGGGAGCTTCGCCATGCCGGTGCGCCACCGCGTGGTGCCGGGCGCCTCGGCCCGGCGCGCCGTGCAAGAGGGCGATCCTGCGCTGCTTGCGCCCTTCGTCGAGGCTGGCCTTGCCCTGGTGGCCGAGGGTGCG
>CAILKA010000618.1 GCA_903834645.1 uncultured beta proteobacterium | reverse complement strand
GCCCAGCGCTTCAAGCTCGCCAACACCAGCTGGCGGGGCCTGCGCTTCGGCTTTCACGCGCCTCGGCACGTGGTCTACCTGGTGTGCGTGCCTCTCCTGTTGGTGTGGACGCTGGGCACCGCCCTGACCGCAGCCGGGGCGCCGATGGACTGGGCGATGTGGGCCACCGCGGTACTGGCACTGCACCTGCCCTGGGCCCATGCACGGCTCAAGCGGCTGCAGCACGCCCACGCAAGCTTCGGCAGTCAGACCTTTGCCTTCGAGCCAGCGACAACGGCCTTCTATGGTCTGTACAGCAAGGGCCTGGTGCTGGCGATCGTGGGGGGGATGTTCGTGGCGATGGCGGCCGGGATCGTCGAGGCCGTCCAACGTGACATCGCCGGCCCTGCCGCAGGGGGCGACAAGCGCATGCAGTTGCACCTGCTGCTGGCGTCGGGCGGGCTCGTGTTCGTGATCTGGTTGGCAGTGTGTCACTACTTCGCGGCACGCACGCAGCAGATCGTCTGGGGCCACACACGCTTTGCCGGCAGCGTGGGCTTTGCCGGGCAGATGCGGGGATGGGCGCTGTGGAAGCTGGCGATGGGCCAGACCGTGCTCACGCTGCTGACCGCCGGCCTGTACTGGCCGTTCGCAGCGGTGGCGATCGCGCGCTACCGCATCGAGCACCTGATGGTGGTGGGTGATGCGCCGTTGTCCGGGATGCGCGTGCTTGCCGCGCCTGTCACCGATGGGCGGGCGGCGGGCGACGGGGCCGCTGACATGTTCGGCCTGGACTTGGGGTGGTGACGACGATGCAGCCGGGCACGACAGGCGACGACGGGCCCTTGCAGGCTGCGACCGCTGCCATCGTGGGCCAGCGGGGGCGCCTGTTCGACGGCTGCTCCACGGACGGCCAGGCTGCCCGGGCCTGGATCGAAGGATCCGATCTCGCGGTCGAGTTTCCGGTCCGGACGCCAGGCGGCCCCGAGACTGCCGACCTGGCAAGGGGTGGTTCCGAAGCTGAAGATAGCCCCGATCTGCCTCACGTGCCTCCCGCACTGAGTTGCCTGCGGTACCCGCTTCAAGCCCTGGCGCTGGGGGACCGCTGGCGCAGCGGCCCCTACCCGGTGGGGCTGCCCGATGGCGGCACCCTGTGGGTCAACGGTGACGACCCCGGCTTGGCGGGTTTCGTCGATGCGCTGCTGCGCGGGGCGGGCAGGCGCCCGGGCGCGCAGCGGCTGTGGCGCTCCTGGCCAACGGCCTTGGCCTGCCTGGCGCTTCTCGTGGCCGTCCTGGTATGGATCGACCGCCAGGGAGCGGGCCTGGCCGCCCAGGCCGTGCTGCCGCTGGTGCCGCTCAAGATCGACGAGAACGTGGGCAAGCAGCTCATGAAGAAGCTCGACGCCGACCAATTCGTCGCCTCGAGCGGGGGCGCAGACATCGACGGGCTGCGCCGGCGCTTCCACGAAATGGCCCAGGCCTGCGGGCAGGGGCGCAGCTACACCTTCGAGGTCCGGCGGCTGCGCGAGGAGCCCGGGTTCAACGCCTACGCGCTGCCCGACGGGACACTCGTCATGCTGGACGGCATGCTCGACGTGCTCTCCGAAGAGGAGGCCCTGGCGGTGCTGGGCCATGAGATCGGCCACGTGGCCCACCGCCACGGCATGGGCCATCTCCTGAAGGCGATGGGCCTGCTGGCCGTGGCCGGCGTCGTGGTGTCCGACTTTTCCAACGTGCTGGCCACGACGGTGAGCGTCATCCAGTTCCGGAGCCACTCCCGCGCCGCCGAGCGCGAGGCTGACGCCCATGCCCGCGAGTGCCTGGCGCGGGTGGGCATCGATCCGCGGGTCATGGTGGGGCTGTGGATGAAGTTTCGCGCCGAGCGGGACCGTCGGGGAGGTGCCGAGCTGCCAGCCTGGCTGGGCAGCCATCCCGGCCTCGAGGAGCGGCTGCGCGCCGCGCAGCAGCCCTGATCTCCCGATCTGGCCTCCCGACCTGGCCTCCCGACCCGGCGTCAGGCCCCGCTCAGGGGGCTGGCTATGATCCCGCAGAGCCCTTCCGGAGAGACTCCCATGAACCTGCCTGGCCTCGACTTCATGCTCGGCGAGGACATCGACGCCCTGCGCGACGCGGTGCGCGACTTCGCCCAGGCCGAGATCGCGCCCCGCGCCGCCGAGATCGACCGCAGCGACCAGTTCCCGATGGACCTGTGGCGCAAGATGGGTGAGCTCGGCGTGCTCGGCATCACGGTGCCCGAGGCATACGGCGGCGCCGGCATGGGCTACCTCGCGCACATGATCGCGATGGAGGAGATCAGTCGCGCCAGCGCCAGCGTGGGCCTGAGCTACGGCGCGCACAGCAACCTGTGCGTGAACCAGATCAAGCGCAACGGCAGCGAGGCGCAG
>CAILKA010000617.1 GCA_903834645.1 uncultured beta proteobacterium | reverse complement strand
TTGTTCGTAAACCACTTGATGCGCAGAAAGGCCCAGTCCCAGAAGAACTGCGCGGCCAGGGTGGCCACGGCCAGGTACAGCCCCTTGATGCGCAGGCTCGGCGTGCCGAAGAGCACCCCGGCAATCATGGCGAAGAACCCGCCCAGCAGGATGGCCGCCAGCGTGGGCATGCCGTCGATGCGCGCATAGAGGTTGTAGGCGGCGTAGGCGCCCACGGCCATGAAGGCGCCCGTGCCCAGCGAGATCTGCCCGCAGTAGCCCACGAGGATGTTCAGCCCGAGCGCGGCCAGGCTCAGGATCAGGAAAGGGATCAGGATCGCGCGGAAGAGGTAGTCGTCCTGCACGAGCATCGGGACGCCGACGACGGCAAAGGCCAGCAGCAGCGCAATGCCGATGCGGTCCTGCAGGATCGGGAAGATCTGCTGATCGGTGGCGTAGGTCGTCTTGAACTGGCCGTTTTCGCGGTAGAGCATGGTCTCTTGCTTTCGTGGCGTTCAGACGCGATCGATGATCTTCTCGCCAAAGAGCCCCTGCGGGCGCACCAGCAGCACGAAGAGCACGAGCACGTACCCGAACCAGATCTCGATGCCACCACCGATCTTGGAGCCGATGTAGACCTCCGAGAGCTTTTCGCCCACACCGATGATGAGGCCGCCGATGATGGCCCCGGGCACGCTCGTGAGGCCGCCCAGGATCACCACGGGCAGGGCCTTGAGCGCCACCAGAGAAAGCGAGAACTGCACGCCAAGCTTGCTGCCCCAGATGATGCCCGCCACGAGCGCCGTGAAGCCCGCCACCGACCAGACGATGACCCAGATCCGGTTGAGCGGAATGCCGATGGACTGAGCCGCCTGGTGGTCGTCGGCCACTGCACGCAGTGCGCGTCCGGTGCTGGTGTACTGGAAGAACAGGCTCAGCACGACCACGAGCGCTGCGGCGATCGCTGCAGCGTAGAGGTCTTCCTTGTTAACCAGGATCCCGCCCTGGAACACCTTCTCGAACAGGAACATCGGATCCTTCGGCAGCCCGATGTCGATCTTGTAGATGTCGCTGCCGAAGAGCGTCTGTCCGAAGCCGTCCAGGAAATAGGTGATGCCCAGCGTGGCCATCAGCAGCGTGATGCCCTCCTGGTTGACGAGCTTGCCCAGCACCAGGCGCTCCACCACCCAGGCCACGACCACCATGACCGCCGCCGCGGCGACGAAGGCCAGCACGTTGCCCAGGACCTTGCCGGTGCCCAGCATGGCCGGGAACCATTCGGAAAAGCGCGCCATGGCCAGCGCCGCGAACAGCACCATCGCGCCTTGCGCGAAGTTGAAGACGCCGCTGGCCTTGAAGATGAGCACGAAGCCCAGGGCCACCAGCGAGTACAGCATGCCCGTCATCAGGCCGCCGATCAGGGTTTCGAGGAACGGTCCCATGGCGTCGAGCCCTTCAGTGAGAAGTGCCGAGATAGGCGCTGATGACTTCGGGGTTGGCGCGCACCTCTTCGGGCGTGCCGTCTCCGATCTTCTTGCCGTAGTCGAGCACGACGACCCGGTCGGAGATGTCCATCACCACGCCCATGTCGTGCTCGATGAGCACGATGGTGGTGCCGAACTCGTCGTTGACGTCGAGCACGAAGCGGCACATGTCCTGCTTTTCCTCGACGTTCATGCCC
>CAILKA010000616.1 GCA_903834645.1 uncultured beta proteobacterium | reverse complement strand
CGACCGGCCCGATGCGCGCGTGCTCTACCTGCACGCCGAGCAGTTCATCAGCGACGTCGTCAAGAACTACCAGAGAAAGACCTTCGACGACCTCAAGGCCAAGTACCACTCGCTGGACCTGCTGCTCATCGACGATGTGCAGTTCTTCGCCGGCAAGGAGCGCACGCAGGAGGAGTTCTTCAACACCTTCGAGGCGCTGCTGGCCAAGCGCGCGCACATCATCATGACGAGCGACACCTACCCCAAGGGGCTGGTGGACATCGACCAGCGCCTGACCAGCCGCTTCGACGCCGGGTTGACGGTGGCCATCGAGCCGCCCGAGCTCGAGATGCGCGTGGCCATCCTCATCCGCAAGGCCGAATCCGAGGGTGCCCAGATGCCCGAGGACGTGGCCTTCTTCGTGGCCAAGAACGTGCGCGCCAACGTGCGCGAGCTCGAAGGCGCCCTGCGCAAGGTGATTGCCTATGCGCGCTTCTCCCACAAGGAGATCAACATCGTGCTGGCGCGCGAGGCGCTGCGCGACTTGCTCTCCATCCAGAACCGGCAGGTGTCGGTGGAGAACATCCAGAAGACGGTGGCCGACTTCTACAAGATCAAGGTCGCCGACATGTACTCCAAGAAGCGCCCGGCGAGCATCGCCTACCCGCGCCAGGTGGCGATGTACCTGGCCAAGGAGCTCACCAAGAAGAGCCTGCCCGAGATTGGCGAGCTCTTTGGCGGGCGCGACCACACCACAGTACTGCACGCCGTGCGCAAGATGGCCGGCGAGCGCAGCAAGAACACCGAGCTCAACCAGCAACTGCACGTGCTCGAGCAGACCCTCAAGGGCTGACACCTGCCCCGGCGGGACAAGCCTGTGGAGCGATCCGGGACAAGTGCACAGTCATCCACAGGCCTGGCCCCTTGGCGCGACTTCTCCCCAAAACCGCACCACGCCCACCCGGCTTCCGCCCACAGCCTTAGACGTCTCCTAAGCCCTTGAGAAATCAGGCGAAAATCACGTTCTCCACAGGTTGGTGCGCCACCTATTACGACCACTACCTTTAAAGGATTGAATACATATCATGATCGTCCTGAAGGCAGCCAACGAGAAACTGCTCGGCGCCCTGCAATCGGTAGCCGGCATCGTGGAGCGGCGCCACACGTTGCCGATCCTGGCCAACGTGCTGCTGCGCAAGAACGGCAGCAGCGTGGAGTTCACGAGCAGCGACCTCGAGATCCAGGTGCGCACGAACGCCGATCTCGGCGGCGAGGAGGCCACCTTCAGCACGACGGTGGGCGCCAGAAAGCTCATCGACATCCTGCGCACGCTGCCGGCTGACCAGGTGGTGACGCTTTCTGCAGCGCAAAGCAAGCTCACGCTGCATGGCGGCAAGAGCCGCTTCACGCTGCAGTCTCTGCCCGCGGACGACTTCCCGCTGGTGAGCGAATCGGCCGATTTCGGTGCCGTGTTTGCCGTGCCGCAGAAGACGCTCAAGGGCCTGCTCGACCAGGTGCACTTCGCCATGGCGGTGCACGACATCCGCTACTACCTCAACGGCATCCTCTTCATCGCCGAGGGCCGAACGCTGACCCTGGTGGCCACCGATGGCCACCGCCTGGCCCTGGCGCAGGCCTCCCTCGAAGGCGACGTGCCCTCACGCCAGGAGGTGATCCTGCCGAGGAAGACCGTGCTCGAGCTGCAGCGGCTGCTTCGGGACGAGGCCGAGCCCATCGAGATGAAGTTTGCGAACAACCAGGCCAAGTTCAGTTTTTCCGGCATGGAGTTCGTGACCAAGCTCGTCGAGGGCAAGTTCCCCGACTACAACCGCGTCATCCCGAAGGCCCACCGCAACACCATCACGCTCGGGCGCGAGCCGCTGCTGGCGAGCCTGCAGCGCGCGGCGATTCTCACGAGCGAGAAGTTCAAGGGTGTGCGCCTGAACTTCGAGCCCGGGCTGCTGCGCATCGGGGCCACCAACGCCGAGCAGGAAGAGGCTGCCGAGGAGATCGAGATCGACTACGCGGGAGACGCGATCGACATCGGCTTCAACGTCACGTACTTGATGGACGCGCTGGGCAACATGGACGTGGACATGGTGCGCATCGAGCTGCAGGACAGCAGCGCCAGCGCCTTGCTCACCGCCCCTGGCCAGCCCGGTTTCAAGTACGTCGTGATGCCGATGCGGATCTGAAGCGCGGCCCTTCCTTCCAGGCGCAGCCACCCGGCTGACGCGCCGTCCATCGGGCACTCCTGCCCTGAGTTGAATTGCCTTCATGACCGAACCCAACGAACAGCCCTCCTCGCCCGCTCCGGCTGACAGCGGCTACGGCGAATCCAGCATCCAGATCCTCGAGGGGCTGGAGGCGGTGCGCAAGCGCCCGGGCATGTACATCGGCGACACCTCCGACGGCACCGGCCTGCACCACCTCGTCTTCGAGGTGGTGGACAACTCCATCGACGAGGCGCTGGCCGGGCATTGCGACGACATCATCGTCACGATCCACACCGACAACTCGATTTCCGTCATCGACAACGGCCGCGGCATTCCCACGGGCGTGAAGATGGACGACAAGAACGAGCCCAAGCGCAGTGCGGCCGAGATCGCGCTGACGGAACTGCACGCCGGGGGCAAGTTCAACCAGAACAGCTACAAGGTGTCGGGCGGGCTGCACGGCGTGGGCGTGAGCTGCGTGAACGCGCTGTCGAAGTGGCTGCGCCTGACGGTGCGCCGCGAGGGCAAGGTGCACTTCATCGAATTCAGGAAGGGTGTGCCGCAGGATCGCATCCTCGAGCAGCGAGAGGGCTTCGAGGTGAGCCCCATGAAGGTGCTGGGCGAGACCGACAAGCGAGGCACCGAGGTGCACTTCCTGCCCGACGAGGAGATCTTCACCAACGTCGACTTCCACTACGACGTGCTGGCCAAGCGGCTGCGCGAGCTCAGCTTCCTGAACAACGGCGTGAAGATCCGCCTGGTGGACGAGCGCCACAACAAGGAAGACAACTTCGCGTTCGCAGGTGGCGTCAAGGGTTTCGTGGAGTTCATCAACCACGGCAAGAAGACGCTGCACGGCAACATCTTCCATGCCATCGGAGACAAGGCCACCGAGCAAGGCAGCTCCATCGGTGCGGAAGTGGCCATGCAGTGGAACGACGGCTACAGCGAAAGCGTGCTGTGCTTCACCAACAACATCCCGCAGCGTGACGGCGGCACTCACCTCACGGG
>CAILKA010000615.1 GCA_903834645.1 uncultured beta proteobacterium | reverse complement strand
CCCGGGCTTCGCGGCCCTGTGAGCCCCTGCATCTTCGACGACCCGCGCCCCTGTTTCGGGGCAGCTCCCTGTGCGGGGTCAGCGGTGATGACAACTCAATGCGGTCGTTATATCAGCCGCATCGTTACACCCCCGTTAGTGGCGAGGTGCCGCGGCGGCGATGCGTGCGTGCAGCTCGACGGCCAGTGGCGGCGGCACGCCCGCGCGTAACGCCTCGAGCACGATCTGGCTGCAGGGCCGGCCATCGGTCAGCAGCTGCGCGCGCTCAGCCTCGGCCCATGCATCGGCCAGCGCGAGCGGGTTGCGCTGCAGCACCTCGGCGGCCAGCGCGACCGAGAAGCGGTCACCCGCCAAGGCGGCCAGGCGTGCCAGCTCGAGCGCGACCGGGGACAGGCAGGCCAGCTGGGCCGCCGCGCGCGGCGCGAAGGTTGCCGCTTCGGGCCACCTGTCGACCTCGGGGACCGAGCCGCTTTCGCGCCACGCGATGCGCAGCGCCTCGAGCACGAACTGCGGGTGCCCGCCCGTGAGGCCCTGGAGCGTCGAGGCAACCGGCTGGCCCCCCAGGCCGTCCAGGCCCAGCGAGCCGAGCAACTCCTCCAGGCTCCGTGCGTCGAGGCGCCGCAGGAAGACCTCGGTGCTGCGACCGGCCGCAACCAGCCGCTGGGCAAAGCCGTGGGGTGCGCTGCCCGGCGCGCTCAGCCGCATGCTGAAGCACCAGCGCACGGGCGTGAGCTCGGCCAGCGTCTCGAACAGCGCCAGCGAGGCGGTGTCGGCACGTTGCACGTCGTCCACCGCCAGCACGTCGATGCCCGCGGCCTCGAGCAGATCGGCCACCGGCTCGGCCCACGCCGAGGCGTGATCGGCGCCAGCTTGCAGCATCACGCCGGGAGCCGGCTCGATCAGCGGTGTCAGGCGGTGGGACAGGGCAGGGTGGATGCGCGTGGCCGTGCCGCGCAGCACCGACTGCACCACGCGCCGCGCGGCCGCCAGCGGCCAGGACATCGGGTCGGCCAGCAGCGAGGCACGGCACAAGCCGGGCTCGTGCAGGGCCAGCCAGTCCAGCAACCGGGTGCGGCCCAGGCCGGGCAGGGCCAGCAGCAGCGTGTGTGACCCGGCGCGCCACGCGCGGCGCAGCGCGGCGATCTCATCGTCGCGCCCCACCATGAGGGGAGGGCGGTACAGGGCCAAGGGCACCCGGCCCATCCTCGCCGGCGTGCGGTCGACCACGTCGGGCTGCTCGACGGTGGCCAGCAGCTCGAGCGTTTCCAGCGCGGGGGAGGCGCCCACCTCGTGCTTGAGCACGTACTCGCATCGATCGAAGGCGAGCAGCGCCGCCGCGCGGTCGCCCCGCAGGTAGTGCAGCCGGATCACGCGGCGATGCGCGTCCTCGCTGTGCGGGTGGGCCTGCAGCAGCGTCAGCGCCAGCGGCAGCGCATGGGCAAAGTCGCCGCCGGCTTCCAGCGCATCGATGCGGGCCTCCAGCGAGCGGCGGATGCCCGCCTGCCGGCGCGCGCGCTGGGCATCGAGCCAGTCATCGACCTCGCTGCCCAGCCGCGGGCGCAGCGTGCCGAGCACGGTGGAGGCACCCTCCAGGTCATGCCCGACCTCGGGATGCAGCTCCAGCACGGTGGTGCCCGTCACCAGCGGATGGCCACCGGTGCGGCGCAGCCGGAACAGCCGCTGTCGCAGGGCGTTGCGCGCACTGGAAGGGTCCTTGTCGGGCCACAGCAGCGCGCCCAGGCGCTCCCGCGGCGTGGGGCCCTCGATCGCCAGCCAGGCGAGGATCACGGCATCCGGGCCCGGCAGGAGCACATCCTGACCGGCTGGGCCCGACATTCGAGGAACCGACTCCGCCAGCGCAAGCCGGCATGCGCCTGGCGGCGCTGCAATCTGTGACACACCTGCCCCTAGTAAGCGCCACAGCCGGGTGGTCTGCGCCACCCTGGCTGCCGCGCATGGTCACGATCAGTGGCTCATTTGTACAGCACCTCGGGCAGCCACATGCCGATGCCCGGGAAGTTGTAGAGGATGACGATGGCCACCACCTGGATGCCCATGAAAGGGATCATCCCGGCAAAGATCTGGTTGAGCGTCACGTGAGGTGGGCTCACCCCCTTGAGGTAGAAGGCCGCCATCGCCACCGGCGGCGACAGGAACGCCGTCTGCAGGTTCAGCGCCACGAGCAGCCCGAAGAAGAGCGGGTCCACGCCGAAGTTGTCCAGTAGCGGGATGAAGATGGGCATGAAGATCACGATGATCTCCGTCCACTCCAGCGGCCAGCCCAGGATGAAGATGATCACCTGGCTCAGGATCAGGAACTCGGT
>CAILKA010000614.1 GCA_903834645.1 uncultured beta proteobacterium | reverse complement strand
GACGAGCGCCCTGCCCGCCTCCAGGTCGAGGTCATCGAACTGCCCGGCGTGAACGGCCCATCCGAAGATGCCCACGATCCCGAGCACGAGCGCGGCAGACATCGGGATCAGCAGGAACAAGATGTCCATGGAGTCCTCTTGGGTTGGTCAGGTGCGCCCGTGCGCGGTCGTGTCCGGCACGCTGGTGGACGCTTCGGTGTGAGGCGCCTGCGCGGCGCGCTGGGCATTGAGGATGACCAGCAACGAACTGCCCGCCATGCCCAGCCCAGCAGCCCAGGGCGGCAGCCATCCCGCCAGGGCCAGCGGGATGCAGCCGGCGTTGTAGGCGGCGGCCCACATCAGGTTCTGGCGCACGATCGCCAGCGTGCGCTGCGCCGATCGCCTGGCATCCACGAGCACGCACAGCCGTTCGCCCAGGATGACCGCATCGGCCCCCTCCCGCGCCGCTGCCGCGCCGTGCCCGAGCGCGAAGGAGACGTCGGCCGCGGCCAGCAGCGGCGCATCGTTGATGCCATCGCCCACCGCTGCCACGACGTGACCCTGCGCACGCTCGACAAGCACATGCTCAAGCTTGGCCTCGGGTGTGGCCCCGGCCACTACGTGCGTGATTCCCGCCGCACGGGCCACTTCCTGCGCGCGCTCGAGGGCATCGCCCGTGAGCAAGGCGCTTTGGAGCCCCTGCGCATGCAGCCCTTGCACGGCTGACCGAGCGTCAGGGCGCAACGCCTCGAGCATCCCGAAGCGTGCGCGCAGCTGCCCCTCACATGCGAGCCACACGCGCACAGCCGGATCGTCGACTGCTGCCCCTGCCCATCGAGCTGAGCCGAGCCGCCACAGCCTGCCGCGCTCATCGCGGGCCTGCAGACCGAGCCCGGGCTCCTCGCGCACGTCCTGCCACACCGGTTCGTCCAGGCCTCGGCTGGCCGATGCGGTCGGAACCTCCCCCGGGCTGTGCAACTCGGCGATGGCGGCCGCCAGCGGATGGCTCGACAGCCGGGCCAGCGAGGCAGCGCGAGGCAGGTCTGCACGCGCATCGTCGGCCTGGAGCAGCCTCGCGCACGGACGGTGCTGCGTGAGCGTGCCGGTCTTGTCGAAGACGATCCGGTCGGCCTGTGCCAACCGCTCCAATGCGTCGAGACGACGCAGCAGCAGCCCGCGGCGCGCCAGCCCGCCTGCGGCGGCCACGAGCGTGGCCGGCGTGGCGAGGGACAGCGCGCACGGGCACGTGACGATGAGCACCGACACCGCCACCCACACGGCCTTGGCAGGATCGACCAGGCTCCATGCCGCAGCCGCTGCGGCCGCCAGCACCAGCACAGCCGCCAGGAACGGCGCCGCCCAGCGGTCGGCCAGGCGGGCGGAGGCCGGTCGCGTGCTGAGCGCCTCGCGCATCAGGCCGACGATCGCCTGCAGACGTGTGTCCGGACCGACATGGGCCACCACCATCTCGAAGGCCAGCCCCTGGTTCACGCTGCCAGCCAGGACCGCCTCGCCCTGCCTGCGCACCACGGTTGCCGACTCCCCCGTCAGCAGCGCCTCGGACAACTCGGCCTGCGCAGCGGCGAGCGCACCGTCGGCGGGCACCGTGTCACCGGGGCGCACGCGCAGGCGGTCCCCAGGCACCAGGGAGGCGGTCTCGACCGTGAGCAGCTGGCCGTCATGGGCGAGCCTCAGCGTATGCGACGGAAGCCCGTCCAGCGAGGCCTCGAGCCGCTCGGCGGCACGGTGCCGCACCCCCATCTCCAGCCACCTCCCCAGCCACAGGAAGGCCAGGAACATCGTCAGCGAGTCGAAGTACACCTCGTGGCCGAGCGGGCCCGCAGGATCGAAAGTGGAGACGGTGCTCGCCACGAACGTGACGAGCAGGCCGATGGCGACAGGCACCTCCATGCCCAGCCGGCGCTGGGCCAGGCTGCGCAGGGCTGCACGCAGGTACGGAGCGCCGGAGAAGCCCAGCACCGGCAGCGTCAGCACCCAGCTGCCCCAGTTCAGCAGCGCCCGCAGGTCTGGCGCGAGCGTGCCCGGCTCAGCTACGTAGCTGGGCGTGGCGAGCATCATGACCTGCATCGCGCAGAAGGCCGCCACGAAGAAGCGCCAAAGCGTGGTGCGCCGCTCGCGCCGGCGCAGGGCGGCGGCCGACTCGGGCG
>CAILKA010000613.1 GCA_903834645.1 uncultured beta proteobacterium | reverse complement strand
CGCTCGAAGGTCGCGCCGCAGCCTCCGCACCGGTGCCCGGCGCGGCCCCCGCGGCCCCCGCGGGGGCCGCCGGTACGCCAGGCACGGCTGTCCCTGCAGGGCCGACACCTGCATCGCCTCCAGGGGCCCAGGCATCCGCCTCGTCGGCGTCCCCCGCCACGGCAGCGCGCGAGGCCGAAGAGGACGTGGCCTGGGCCTGGCCTGCCGCCGGCCCGTTGCTTGCCGGCTTCGACGAGGCCCGCCAGGCCAAGGGGCTGTCGATTGGCGGCAAGGCGGGTGATCCGGTGCTGGCTGCGGCCGATGGCCGCGTCGTCTACGCCGGTGCCGGCCTGCGCGGCTATGGCAACCTCGTCATCGTCAAGCACAACTCGCTCTTCCTGTCTGCCTACGCGCACAACCAGAACCTCCTCGTGAAGGAGGACCAGGTGGTACGCCGGGGCCAGAAGATCGCGGAGATGGGCTCGAGCGAGGCCGACCGCGTGCACCTGCACTTCGAGATCCGGCGCCAGGGCCGCCCGGTCGACCCGGCCCGTTTGTTGCCGTCACGCTGAGCCAGGCAGGCTCGGCGCGCGGCCGCGGGCTGGATAATCTCGCCCCATGCAGGAAGCTTCCGAAGCGCTCGAGGTCGAATCCCTCGATCTCGAGGGTCAGGGTGTGGCGCGCCGTCCCGACGGCAAGGTGGTCTTCATCGAGGGCGCGCTGCCCGGCGAGCGCGTGCACGTGAAGGTGCTGCGGCGCAAGAACAACTGGGAGCAGGGCACGCTGGAGGCGCTGTTGCGCGAGAGTGCGCAGCGCGTGCGCCCCGCCTGCCCGCACTTCGGGCTGCATGCCGGAGCCTGCGGGGGCTGCAAGGTGCAGCACCTGCACCCGGCGGCGCAGGTGGCGGTCAAGCAGCGTGTGCTCGAGGACGATCTGTGGCACCTGGCCAAGGTGCGTCCGGCCCGCGTGCTGCGGCCCATCGAGGGCCCCGCTTGGGGCTATCGTTGGCGGGCGCGGTTGTCGGTGCGATACGTGGCGAAGAAAGGCACCGTGCTCGTTGGCTTTCACGAGCGCAAGTCTCGCTACGTGGCCGACATGGGCACCTGCCCGGTGCTGTCGCCCGCCGTCTCGGGCCTGCTCGTGCCGCTTCGGGAACTCGTGGGCTCGCTCGAGCAGCGCGACCGCATTCCGCAGATCGAGGTCGCGGTGGGGGACGCCGTGCTCGCGCTCGTGCTGAGGCACCTGGAGCCGTTGTCTCTGGCAGACCAGGCACGCCTGCGCCAGTTTGCCTGCGCCCACGCCAGCCTGGGCCTGCAGTGGTGGCTGCAGCCCAAGGGCCCCGAGACGGTGCACCCGCTCGACGAAGGCGGGCCGCAGCTGGGCTACTCGCTGCCCGAGTTCGACGTCTACATGCCCTACCGGCCAACCGACTTCACGCAGGTCAACCCCCACATCAACCGGGTGCTCGTCTCACGCGCGCTCGGGCTGCTCGACCCTCGGCCCGGCGAGCGAGTCATCGACTGGTTCTGCGGCCTGGGCAACTTCTCGCTGCCCCTGGCCCGCCGCGGCGCGGCGGTGCTGGGCGTGGAGGGTTCGCCCACGCTCGTGGCGCGGGCGCGCGAGAACGCCGCCGCGAATGGGCTGGCGGCGCGCACCACAGTCGAAGCGCGCGACCTCTACACACTCACGGCTGCCGAGCTCGCGGCCACGGGCGACGCCGACCGCTGGCTGGTCGACCCGCCACGCGAGGGGGCCTTTGCGCTGGTGAAGGCGTTGACCGAGCTGCGCCGGGAGGGCGCCCGCAGCGCCAGCGTGCCCGGCGATGAGGCCGGAGGCTGGCAGCCGCCCCGGCGCATCGTCTATGTGAGCTGCAACCCTGCCACGCTCGCGCGCGACGCCGGGCTGCTCGTGCACCAGGCCGGCTACCGCTGCAGCGCAGCCGGGGCCGTCAACATGTTCCCGCACACCGCGCACGTGGAGAGCGTGGCGGTGTTCGACCTCGATCCCGAGGCGGTCCTGGGGCCGGTCGATTGATGCGGGGCCGGGCAGGAAAAAGGGGCCCCGCAGGGCCCCTTGGTGTCTCGGCTGCGCACAGCCGCAGGCGCCAGGCGTGACGCTCAGTCGCGATCGCCGCCGAAGATTCCCAGCAGCGCCAGCAGGCTGCTGAAGACGTTGTAGACGTCCAGGTAGATCTCCGTCGTGGCGCTGACGTAGTTCGTCTCGCCGCCATCGAGCACGCGCTTGATGTCCACCAGGATGAAGGCCGAGAAGATGCCCAGGCACAGCACGAGCAGCGCCAGCATCAGCGCAGAGGATTGCAGGAATGCGTTGGCGAGCGCCGCCACGATGATGATCAGCACCCCCACGAACAGGAACTTCGCCAGCCCGGACAGGTCGCGCTTGATCACGGTGGCCAGCGACGCCATCGCGAAGAAGATCGCGGCCGTGCCGCCAAAGGCCGTCATCACGAGGGAGGCGCCATTGCGCAGCCCCAGCACCTGGCCGACCAGGCGCGACAGTATCAGGCCCAAGAAGAACGTGAAGCCCAGCAGCAGGTACACGCCAGCGGCCGAGTCCTTCTTGCGCTCGATCGCGTAGACAAAGCCGAAGGTGCCGGCCACCAACAGGATCATCGTCATGATCGGGCCCAGGGCCGAGACGATGCCGGTGCTCACGCCGACCCAGGCCCCTGCCACCGTGGGCACGAGCGAGACAGCCAGCAGCCCGTAGGTGTTGCGCAGCACGCGCTGGCGCTGCGCGAGGTCGGGGGAGTAGGCGGCTTCCGCCGGCGCGTGGACTGCGGACTGGCCGTTGGCGGCGAGGGGTTCGTTCATCGGGGCCTCCTGTGAAATCCCGTGGGGTCTGCGAATCGCAGGCCGGACCGGGCGAATCCGGGCACCCGGAATTGTAGGCACCCGGGGGCCGGGGGCAGGTACTCCATCGGCCCGTGGGGCTTCCCTGGCCGCGGGCCGTGACATGATCGCGGGCTTTAGCCCTTTCCCGAGCCATGCAGACCAAGCCTTACCTCACCCACGCCGACACCCAGCGCATCCTCGCCGCGGCGGCCGCCCATGCCCAGAGCCGGCAGTGGGCGGTGACGATCGCCGTCGTCGATGACGGCGGACACCTGCTCGGGCTGCAGCGCCTGGACGGCGCGCCGCCCGTGTCGGCGCACATCGCCCCGGCCAAGGCCCACACTGCGGCACTCGGCCGTCGCGAGAGCAAGCTCTACGAGGACGTGATCAACGGCGGTCGCGTCTCTTTCCTGAGCGCGCCGGCCATCCAGGGCATGCTCGAGGGTGGTGTCCCCATCGTGGTGGACGGCCACCACATCGGCGCCGTGGGGGTGAGCGGGGTGAAGTCCAACGAGGATGCGGAAATCGCCCGCGCCGGCATCGCGGCCCTGTAGCCGCCTACCGGCTATAATCCCGAGGTTTGCCTGCAACCCGCACCGCCCAGCGAAACTCGACCTCGGTTTCCCCCTCGACCGCACGCGCGCCAGGCCCGCTGGCGTGCCCGGGCTGGGTGCGTGAATACCGGAGTCCCTCTTGCTGAGAGCCCTGCCGCCTGCCGTCCTTGCCCTTGCGGATGGCACCCTCTTTCACGGCCGGTCGATCGGCGCGCCTGGCGCCACGGTCGGTGAGGTCGTCTTCAACACCGCGATCACCGGCTACCAGGAGATCCTCACCGATCCCAGCTATTGCCGGCAGATCGTCACGCTGACCTACCCGCACATCGGCAACTACGGCGTCAATGCCGAGGATGTCGAGGCCTCGAAGGTGCATGCGGCCGGCCTCGTCATCCGGGACCTTCCGATCCGCTCGTCGAACTTCCGCCAGACCCTCACGCTCGACGCTTACCTCGCGCGGGAGGGCACGGTGGCGATCGCCGACCTCGACACCCGGCGCCTCACGCGCCGGCTGCGCACCACGGGGGCCCAGAACGGCTGCATCGTGGCCTTCCCGTTCGGCCATGCGGTGGGCGAGGGCGACCTCGCGCAGGCGGTGGAGCGCGCACGCGCCGCGCCCTCGATGGCGGGGCAGGACTTGGCTCGCGTCGTGAGCGTGCAGGAGCCCTACGGCTGGACCGAGACGGAGTGGGTGCTCGGTCAGGGCTACGGCACGCAGGACACGCCGACCTGGCACGTGGTGGCCTACGATTTCGGTGTCAAGCGCAACATCCTGCGCATGCTGGCCAGCCGCGGTTGCCGCATCACGGTGGTGCCGGCGCAGACGCCTGCCGAGCAGGTGCAGGCCCTTCGTCCTGACGGCGTGTTCCTCAGCAATGGCCCGGGAGACCCCGAGCCCTGCGACTACGCGATCCGCGCCGCCCGCACGCTGATCGACTCCGGCGTGCCCACCTTCGGCATCTGCCTGGGCCACCAGATCATGGCGCTGGCCTCGGGTGCGCGCACCTTCAAGATGAAGTTCGGCCACCACGGCGCGAACCACCCGGTGAAAGACCTCGACTCCGGGCGCGTCAGCATCACGAGCCAGAACCACGGCTTCGCGGTGGACGAGGCCTCGCTGCCGCCGAACCTGCGCGCCACGCACGTGAGCCTCTTCGACGGCACGCTGCAGGGCCTGGCGCGCACCGACCAGCCGGCCTTCTGCTTCCAGGGCCACCCTGAAGCCTCGCCCGGCCCGCACGACATCGCCTACCTGTTCGACCGCTTCGTGGCGTCGATGCAAGCCCGGAAAGCCTGACATGCCGAAGCGCCAAGACCTCAAGAGCATCCTCAT
Source organism: uncultured beta proteobacterium (assembly GCA_903834645.1). GTDB lineage: Bacteria > Pseudomonadota > Gammaproteobacteria > Burkholderiales > Burkholderiaceae_C > Rubrivivax. The sequence continues at coordinate 1,008 of CAILKA010000613.1, read as the reverse complement.
CATCGGCGCCGGCCCGATCGTCATCGGCCAGGCCTGCGAGTTCGACTACTCCGGCGCGCAGGCCTGCAAGGCGCTGCGCGAGGAGGGCTACCGCGTCATCCTGGTCAACAGCAACCCGGCGACGATCATGACCGACCCGGAGATGGCCGACGTGACCTACATCGAGCCCATCACCTGGCAGATGGTGGAGCGCATCATCGCCAAGGAGCGGCCCGATGCCGTGCTGCCCACCATGGGCGGGCAGACCGCGCTGAACTGCGCGCTCGACCTGCACCGCCACGGCGTGCTCGCGAAGTACGGCGTGGAGATGATCGGCGCCAACGAGCGCGCCATCGAGAAGGCCGAGGATCGCCTCAAGTTCAAGGACGCGATGACCGGCATCGGCCTGGATTCGGCCAAGAGCGGGATCGCGCATTCGATGGAAGACGCCTGGGCCGTGCAGCGGCGCATCCAGGCCGAGATCGGCGGCACGGGCTTCCCCATGGTGATCCGGCCCAGCTTCACGCTCGGCGGCACGGGCGGGGGCATCGCCTACAACCCCGAGGAGTTCGAGGAGATCTGCAAGCGCGGCATCGACCTCTCGCCTACGCATGAGCTGCTGATCGAGGAGTCGCTGATCGGCTGGAAGGAGTTCGAGATGGAAGTCGTCCGCGACCGCGCGGACAACTGCATCATCGTGTGCTCGATCGAGAACCTCGACCCGATGGGCATCCACACGGGTGACTCGATCACGGTGGCGCCGGCGCAGACGCTCACCGACAAGGAATACCAGCTGATGCGCAACGCCTCCATCGCGATCCTGCGCGAGATCGGCGTCGAGACCGGCGGCTCGAACGTCCAGTTCGCGGTCAATCCCAAGGACGGCCGGATGGTCGTCATCGAGATGAATCCCCGGGTGTCCCGCTCCTCGGCCCTGGCCTCCAAGGCCACCGGCTTCCCCATCGCCAAGGTCGCCGCCCGCCTGGCCGTGGGCTACACCCTCGACGAGCTGATGAACGACATCACCGG
>CAILKA010000612.1 GCA_903834645.1 uncultured beta proteobacterium | reverse complement strand
GGCGTGGTCCTGCTCCCATTGCGCTGGCGTAGCGGACACGAAGATCGCCTGGCGCATGCGGGTCTGGAATTCGTCGAATTTCAGCGGCCGGTTGTCCAGCGCGCTCGGCAGGCGGAACCCATACTCCACCAAGGTGGTCTTGCGCGAGCGGTCCCCGTTGTACATGCCGCCGAACTGCCCGATCAGCACATGCGACTCGTCCAGGAACATGACCGCGTCCTTGGGCAGGTAGTCGGTCAGCGTGGCCGGCGGGTCGCCGGGCGCGGCGCCCGACAGGTGGCGCGTGTAGTTCTCGATGCCTTTGCAGTGGCCCACCTCGCTGAGCATTTCCAGGTCGAAGCGGGTGCGCTGCTCCAGCCGCTGCGCCTCGACCAGCTTGCCCATGCCGACGAGTTCCTTGGAGCGTTCCGACAGCTCCAGCTTGATGGTCTCCACGGCTGCCAGTACGCGGTCGCGCGGTGTCACATAATGGCTGCTGGGGTACACGGTGAAACGCGGGATCTTCTGGCGCACCCGCCCGGTCAGCGGGTCGAACAGCTGCAGCGACTCGATCTCGTCGTCGAAGAGCTCGATGCGGATGGCGAGTTCGCTGTGCTCGGCCGGGAAGATGTCGATCGTGTCGCCACGCACCCGGAACGTGCCGCGGTCGAAGTCGGTCTCGTTGCGCGTGTACTGCATGCGGATCAGGTGCGCGATCACGTCGCGCTGGCCTGCCTTGTCGCCCACCCGCAGCGTCATCACCATCTGGTGGTAGTCCGCCGGATTGCCGATGCCGTAGATGGCGCTCACGGAGGCGACGATGACGACGTCGCGGCGCTCGAGCAGGCTCTTGGTGGCCGACAGCCGCATCTGCTCGATGTGGGAGTTGATGGCCGAGTCCTTCTCGATGAAGAGGTCGCGCTGCGGGACGTAGGCCTCGGGCTGGTAGTAGTCGTAGTAGCTGACGAAATACTCCACCGCGTTCTTCGGGAAGAACTCGCGGAACTCGCTGTAGAGCTGCGCTGCCAGCGTCTTGTTGGGCGCAAAGACGATGGCCGGGCGGCCCAGCCGCGCGATCACGTTGGCCATCGTGAAGGTCTTGCCCGAGCCAGTCACGCCCAGCAGCGTCTGGTGCAGCAGCCCGTCGCGCACACCCTCGGCCAGACGCTCGATCGCCACGGGCTGGTCGCCAGCAGGCGGATAGGGCTGGAAAAGCTGGAAGGGCGAGTCCGCAAAGCTCACGAACTCGCCGGCCGGCGCCGGGCCGGGGGACCCTGCGGGCTCGAGGATGTCGGCAACGTCGGGCGTCGCCGCGCGCACGGCGCGGCCGCCTGGGGGAGCGGAGTGAGGCATCGGGTGGGGGTGTGGGGGTCCTAGAATGCGGCCCGGCCGCGTGGACCACCCGCCAGCGTAACGCAGCGAGCGGCGCCCTGCGTCGGGCAGGCTCCGCGCCCTCGCACCCCACCCTCTCGCAGCGAGTTACAGATGTCCCTCTTTGCTTCCGTGCGGATGGCTCCGCGTGATCCGATCCTGGGCCTCAACGAGCAGTTCGGCGCCGACCCCCGCACCGACAAGGTCAACCTCGGCGTAGGCGTGTACCTGGGCGAGGACGGCCGCCTGCCGCTGCTGGCCTGCGTGGCGGCGGCCGAGCAGCAACTGCTGGCCGCGGCCCGGCCGCACGGCTACCTGCCGATCGACGGCATCGCCGCCTACGACCAGGCCGTGCGGCACATGGTCTTCGGCGGACCGGCCAACCCCGCCGTCGTGGCCGGGCGCATCGCCACCGTGCAGGCCGTGGGCGGAACGGGCGGGCTGAAGATCGGCGCGGACTTCCTGCGCCGCCACGGGCCGGGCGGCAAGGTGCTGATCAGCGACCCGAGCTGGGAGAACCATCGGGCCCTCTTCGCCACCGCGGGCTTCGAGGTGGAGAGCTATCCCTACTACGACGCAACCGCCCATGGGGTGGACTTCAACGCGATGGTGGCTGCCCTGCGCGCAGCCGAACCGGGCACGGTCGTGGTGCTGCACGCGTGCTGCCACAACCCCACCGGCTACGACCTCACACCTGCGCAGTGGGAGACGGTGGTCGAGGTGATGCGCGCAGGGCGCCTGGTGCCCTTCCTCGACATGGCCTACCAGGGCTTCGGGCAGGGGATCGCGCAAGACGGTGCCCCGGTGCTGCGGTTTCTCGACAGCGGCCTGGACTTCCTGGTGGCGACCTCGTTTTCCAAGAGCTTCTCGCTCTATGGCGAGCGCGTCGGGGCGCTGAGCGTCGTGTGCGAGGACGCCGACGAGGCCTCGCGCGTGTTGTCGCAGCTGAAGATCGTGGTGCGCACCAACTACTCCAACCCGCCCACCTTCGGGGCCCAGGTCGTCACCACCGTGCTCGGCTCGCCCGAGCTGCGCCAGCAGTGGGAGGACGAGCTCGCCGCGATGCGCCAGCGCATCCGCGCGATGCGCGAGGCGCTGCTGGCCGGGCTGCAGGGCGCGGGCGTGCGGCAGGACATGTCCTTCATCACGCGGCAGGTCGGCATGTTCAGCTACTCGGGCCTGTCGGCGGCGCAGATGCAGCGCCTTCGCGCGGAGTACGGCGTCTATGGCACCGACTCGGGGCGGATCTGCGTGGCGGCGCTCAACCGCCGCAACCTGGACAAGGTGGTGCAGGCCATCGTCAGCGTGCTGTAGCGCTCGCCCCCGACAATTTGCTGCGCCGCAGCAAACTGTGGCACATTCCCACCTTTGTTGCGCGCGCACACGTTGTCGGGTTGAGCAGGCGCATCGGGCTGCTCCACACTCCGTGGCCTGAACAGACCGGACACTGAACATGCTGTATCAGCTCTACGAGGCCCAGCGAGCGATGCTCGCGCCCTTCTCCGAGTTCGCGAGCGCTTCGTCCAAGCTCTACACGCACCCGCTGTCTCCCTTGGCCCACACGCCGATGGCCCAGCGCGTGGCCGCCGGGCTCGACCTGATGCACCGCCTGGCCAAGGAGTACGAGAAGCCGGCTTTCGGCATCGGCCGGGCCAAGGTCGGCGGTATCGAGGTGGCGGTGCAGGAGCAGGTGCACGTGCACAAGCCCTTCTGCCGGCTGCTGCGCTTCAAGCGCTTTACCGACGACCCGCAGGCCCTCGCGCAGATGAAGGGCCAGCCCACCGTGCTGGTGGTGGCACCGTTGTCGGGTCATCACTCGACACTGCTGCGTGACACCGTGCGCAACCTGCTGCACGACCACAAGGTCTACATCACCGACTGGACCGACGCGCGCATGGTGCCGCTGGAGGCCGGAGCCTTCCATCTGCACGATTACGTGGCCTATGTGCAGGAGTTCATCCGCCACATCGGCGCGCACGTGCACGTGATCTCGGTGTGCCAGCCCACGGTGCCGGTGCTCGCCGCGGTGTCGCTGATGGCCAGCGCCGGCGAGGTGACCCCTCGCACCATGACGATGATGGGCGGGCCCATAGACGCCCGCAAGTCGCCCACCGCGGTCAACAACCTGGCGACGAACAAGAGCCTGACGTGGTTCGAGAACAACGTGATCTACCGCGTGCCGCAGAACTTTCCGGGCGCGGGCCGCAGCGTCTATCCCGGCTTCCTGCAGCACACCGGCTTCGTTGCGATGAACCCGGACCGCCACCTGCGCTCGCACTATGACTACTTCCTCGACCTGATGCGTGGCGACGAGGGCAGTGCCGACGCGCACCGCGAGTTCTACGACGAGTACAACGCGGTCCTGGACATGCCGGCGGAGTACTACCTGGACACCATCCGCACGGTGTTCCAGGACTTCGCGCTCGTCAACGGCACCTGGGAAGTCGAGGGTCGGCTCGTGCGCCCGCACGACATCAGCCGCACCGCCTTGCTGACCGTGGAGGGCGAACTCGACGACATCTCCGGCGCCGGGCAGACCCGCGCCGCGCACGACCTGTGCCGCGGCATCGACCGGGCCCACCAGTTCCACTACGACGTGCCAGGCGCGGGCCACTACGGCATCTTCTCGGGGCGGCGCTGGCGCGAGATGGCCTACCCGCGGGTGCGGGAGTTCATCGGCCGGTACGAGGCCAGCCCGCTGGCGGCACCCGGGGCCAGCCCTCGCGTCCGCACCGCCCGCGGCGCACGCCGTGCGGCCCGCGCAGCCTGACCCGGAGCCCGGCCGCGTGGCCCCGGTCACGCCCGGGCAGATCGACGCACTGCTGCCGCAGACGCAGTGCACGCGCTGCGGCTATCCCGATTGCCGGGGCTATGCCGAGGCCATCGCCTGGCAGGGCGTGGCCATCAACCGCTGCCCACCGGGCGGCGCCGAGGGTGTCGAGCGCCTGGCCGCACTGACCGGCCAGCACGTGCAGCCCCTGGACCCCTCGTGCGGACACGAGGGCCCGCGACAGCTGGCCGTGGTCGACGAAGCCTGGTGCATCGGCTGCACCTTGTGCATCCAGGCCTGCCCCGTGGACTGCATCGTGGGAGCCCCCAAGGCGATGCATACGGTGATCGACGCGCAGTGCACGGGCTGCGAGCTGTGCGTGCCGGCCTGCCCGGTGGATTGCATCGAGATGCGCCCCATGACCGGGCTGGCAACCGGCTGGGCGGCGTGGTCGGCGCCACAGGCCGATGAAGCGCGCGTGCGCTACCGCCAGCGCGCCGAGCGGCTCGAGCGCACCCGCCGAGAAAACGAGGAGCGGCTCGCCAGGCGGGCCGCGGAGAAGCTCCAGGACCTGGCCGCCTCCGGCCCGAGCGACGACCCGCTGCTGCAGGCGCGCAAGCACGCCGCAGTCGAGGCCGCGCTCTCCCGGGTGCGCGCGCGGCGCGACAATGCGGGCCCATGAAGCCAGCCGACGTCGAGTCCTTCTTCGCTGCGTTGCATGCCGCCAACCCGGCACCCGCCACCGAGCTGGCCTACACCAGCGTATTCGAGCTGCTGGCTGCCGTGCTGCTGTCGGCTCAGGCCACCGACGTGAGCGTGAACAAGGCCACGCACACGCTTTTCGCCCGCGCCCCGACACCAGCGAGCATGCACGCACTGGGCGTCGCGGGCATCGAGGCGCATGTCCGCACGATCGGGCTGTACCGCACGAAGGCGCGCAATCTGCATGAAACCTGCCGGCTGCTCGTGGAGCACCACGGAGGAGAGGTTCCGCGCACCCGCGAAGCGCTGGAGGCGCTGCCGGGGGTGGGCCGCAAGACGGCCAACGTGGTGCTGAACTGCGCCTTCGGCGAGGAGACGATGGCGGTGGACACGCACATCTTTCGCGTGGCCAACCGCACCGGGCTGGCGCCCGGGCGCAACCCGCTGGAAGTCGAGCAGGGGCTGCTGCGCCGCGTACCCGCCCCCTACCGAGCCGATGCGCACCATTGGCTGATCCTCCACGGACGCTACGTCTGCCAGGCGCGCAAGCCTCGTTGCGAAGCCTGCGCGGTGAGCCGCTGGTGCGACGCGGCACCAGCCTCGGCACGTGGAGGCCGCGCCGAGAGCCGAACGGCCTGACAGCCACTCGGCACCGCCTGCGCAGCGGCCGACGCTTCCGCAGTTCGCGCGGCCGCACCTACAATGGGCTGCTCCTTCCCCAGATGCCGCCCCATGTCACAGCTCCACGACCTCGCCGACCGCGTGGACCGGCTGCTGCTGCGACACGAGGAACTCGAGCGCACCAACTCGCTGCTGCAGCGCCAGCTCGACGCGCTGGCCGCCGAGCGCGACCAGCTGCGCAACCGGCTGGGCGCCGCGCGCACGCGCATCGACGAGCTGCTGGAGCGTTTGCCCGCGTCTTCCGCAGAGGGCGGGCCTGCGCTGTGAGCGCCTCCCTGGCCGAGGCTGCTGGCCTGTGAAGCAGGTCGAGGTCACGATCCTCGGGCAGGGCTACGTGCTGGGCTGCCCGGACGGCGGCGAGGAGCTCCTGCGTGCGGCCGTGGCGCTGGTGGACCGCGAGATGAGCGCCATCCGCGACGCCGGGCGGATCCGCGCGCGCGAGCGCATCGCGGTGCTCGCGGCGCTCAACCTCGCCTACCAGCTCGCACAAGCCTCGCGCCAGGCTCCCCCCTCACCGGCCCCGCAAGAGCCGGCCCCCGGTCAGCCCGACCCTGTCAGCCCCGCCACGGGCACCGCTGCCTCCTGTGGCCACGACGAGCCGGACCTGAAGGCCCTGATCGCGCGGCTCGATGCGGCCCTGCAACGAGACGGCCATCTCCTCTGAACGGGCGGGGCGTCGCGGCCTACAATGGCAGCGTCCGCCGCGACTTCGGGGTCTGTAATTTCCTAGAACCGATGCTCATTGAGCAAGGGCAGGGAACATCGTCGGGCTGGTGTGAGCGTCTCGCGTCAGACGAACCCGAGGCCCTTCTGACCCCGCCCACCTGAACTTCGCTGAGGGTTCAGGAATCCGGCCCCGCGTCGCGGCGGGCACCTTTGCGCCGGGCAGGCTCAGCTCTGGGGCTGATCCCCCAGCGACAGCCCCGCCAGGGCCATCTGGTTGCCCCCTCGCGCACGGGCGCGCAGGAGGGCCTGCTCGGCCGACTGCAGCAGCCCCTCGGGAGAGTCTGCGCTCAACGGGTAGCTGGCCACGCCGATGCTGAGGGTGAGCGGCGCCACGGTGGGCCCTGGCACCGGTGCAGCCACCGGCTGTCGGGCTGCGCGCAGCGCTTCGGCCCGCCGGGCGGCGATCGGCAGGCCCGCTCCCGAAAGCAGGATCGCGTAGCGGGTGGGGCCGAGGCGGCCGGTGGCATCCATGGCGCGCGTGCCCGTGCGCAGCCAGTTGCCGACCTCGCGCGCCACCTCGTCGCTGGAGAGGACGGGCACACCCGGATCTGCCGCCTCGGGCGGGTCGACCTCCAGCAGCACGAGAGACATCTCGCGACCCTCGCGCGCGGACAGGTCGAACTCCCGGCGCAACTGATCGAGGAACGGCACGCGCCCGGGCAGGCCCGAGACGGGATCGCGCAGGTCATCAGCGGTCGCCGAATCCTGGCGGACCGCATCGGCGGCCTCGCGCGCCTGCTGAAGGGCGGCGAGCGCCTCGACCAACTGGCGCGCCTGCTGGCGCTGCGCCCGCACATCCACCCAGTGGCTCAGGATCTGCCGCTGCGCGACCCCATCGGGCTGTGCCCCCTGCCGCGTGACGGAGAGCTCACGCCACTGCCCGCGCCACTCGAAGGCGTGGTCGCTCGCCACTGCGTCGGCACGGTCGAGGACCATCTGGTCTGCGGCGCGCCAGGCAGCGGCGACGGCGCCGCCGAAGATCTCCGCATCCGTGCGCCCCAGGCAGTCGGCCGGATCGAGCCCGAACAGGGTTTGCCAGGCCGGGCCGATTGCACGGTAGCGGCCCGTGGCAGCGTCCTTGACGGCCAGGGCCTGACCGTGTCCGGCCAGCAGGCCGGGCCAGAGCGGCGCCACATCGCGCCAGGCTTGCCCGGTCGGGGGGGCCTCCGAGGGCGGAGCGGCCACGGCATCTGCGGGATGGGCAGGGGTCGACGACATGGCGCCATTTTGCTCCCCGCCAGGGCCTGTACGGTGTTCAGGGGCGGGGCGGGGGCGGCCTGTTGGCAGGCCGGCTGAATTCGAGCTAGAATCGCGGTCTTTGCCGACCAACTTTCCCCCTTCATGACCACGATTCG
>CAILKA010000611.1 GCA_903834645.1 uncultured beta proteobacterium | reverse complement strand
GATCCGGGCCAGGGCGTGCGGCTGGTGAGTTATGCCGTGCACTGGATCAAGGCCGAGATCCACGAGTACATCCTGCGCAACTGGCGCATGGTGAAGGTCGCGACCACCAAGGCCCAGCGCAAGCTCTTCTTCAACCTGCGCTCGATGAAGCAGGGCTTCAAGGCCGACGCCCCCGATGGCGAGACCCACCGCACCACGCTCACACCGGCCGAGGTGCGGGTGGTGGCGCGCGAGCTCAACGTCAAGCCCGAGGAAGTCATCGAGATGGAGACCCGGCTGGCCGGGGGTGACCTCGCCCTGGAGGCGCCGGGCGAGGAAGGCGAGGAGGAGTTCGCTCCGATTGCCTATCTGGCCGACGAGCGCCACGAGCCGACGCGGGCGCTGGAAGCGCGCGAGCGCGACTGGATGGCCGGAGACGGCATCGGCCGCGCACTGGAAGTGCTCGACGCGCGCAGCCGCCGCATCGTGGAAGAGCGCTGGCTCAAGGTCAACGACGACACCAGCGGCGGCATGACGCTGCACGAACTGGCGGCCGAGTACGGCGTCAGCGCCGAGCGCATCCGCCAGATCGAGGTGGCCGCGCTCAAGAAGATGCGCAAGGCGTTCGAGGCGGCCTGAGGGCCGCTCAACCTTCGGCCAGCAGCCGCTTCAGGTCCGACACCAAGGCCGCCTGCCCCGTGCCGTGCCGGGTGAAGAGCCGCACCCGCCCCTGCGTGTCGTACACGTAGGAGCCAGCCGTGTGGTCGATCGTGTAGGTGCCGGGCGTGCGCCCTTCGACCTTGTTGTAGTAGATCTTGAAGGCCTTGGCGGTGGCCAGCGTCTGCTCATCGCTGCCGCGCAGGGCCACGAAGCTCGGATCGAAGGCGGCCACGTAGGCCCCCAGGATCTCCGGCGTGTCGCGTGCGGGGTCGACAGTGACGAAGATACCCTGCACGCGCGCACCGTCGGCGCCCAGGGCGCGCTTGGCCGCTTCAAGCTCGGTGAGCGTCGTCGGGCACACGTCGGGGCACTGCGTGAAGCCGAAGAACACCACCACCACCTTGCCCTTGAACTCGGACAAGGTGCGCACGCGGCCCTGCGCATCGGGCAGGGACAGCGCGCTTGCGTAGTTCGCCCCGGTGATGTCGATGCCCTGGAAGGCCGGTTTGCCCGCCCCGATGCCCAGGCGGTCGCAGCCGCCGAGCAGCAGCGCCGCGCCGGCACCCACGGCCAGCGCGAGCGCCCGGCGCCGCCCCGAGCGGCTCACCCGCCTCACGCCAGCCAGGCCGCCAGCGGCGGCCCGAGGTAGTGGTCCAGCAGCAGCGCGGCAAAGAGCAGCGACAGGTGCCAGATCGAGAAGCGGAAGGTCTGCCGAGCCAGCGCATCGCTGTACTGGCGCCACAGCTGGAAGGCGTAGGCGATGAACATCACGCCCAGCACCACGGCGCTGACGAGGTAGATCCAGCCGCTCATCAGGAAGATGAAGGGCAGCAGTGTCGCGGCGAAGAGCACGAGCGTGTACAGCAGCACCTGCAACCGCGTGAAGGCCGGGCCGTGCGTGACCGGCAGCATCGGCAGGCCCGAGCGCCGGTAGTCCTCGGTGCGGTACAGCGCCAACGCCCAGAAGTGCGGCGGCGTCCACAGGAAGATGATCAGGCACAGGATCAGTGCCTCGTGCCCGACCTCCCCTCGCATCGCCGCCCAGCCCAGCACCGGCGGCATCGCGCCCGAGGCGCCGCCGATCACGATGTTCTGGGGCGTGCGGGGCTTGAGCACCACCGTGTAGATCACCGCATAGCCGACGAAGGTGAGGAAGGTCAGCCCCATCGTCAACGGGTTCACCCATACCCACAGCACCGCGCTGCCGAGCGCGCACAGCACGGCCGAGAAGACGAGCGCCTCGCGGCGCGTGAGCTCGCCCTTGGCCGTGGCACGCCAGGCGGTGCGGGCCATTTTGGCGTCGATGTGCTGCTCGATGAGGCAGTTGAAGGCCGCAGCGGCGCCGGCCACGAGCCAGATGCCGGCCACCGCCGCCACGAGCCGGACGGGGTCGGGCCAGCCGGGCTGGGCGAGCAGCATGCCGATGAGGGCGCAGAACACGATGAGCTGCACCACACGGGGCTTGGTGAGCTCGTAGTACTGCGACCAGCGCGGGCGTGGGCTGGCGGGATGAGCAAGGGTCTGGGACATGCCAGCGCGGATTCTAGGTGGCGCCCCGCACGGGCTGCGCTGCCACCGCCGCGGGCACCGGCCTGGAGCGGGCCTGCGCAGCGTGCGCGCGCGCCACGAGCGAGGTGGCGAGCGCCACCATCGCCGCAGCCCCCGCCGAGTGGCCCAGCGCGGCCACGAGCGGCCAGCCGAGCACGACGTTGGATAACCCGCTGGCCAGCTGCGCAGCCGCCAGCACCGCCCATGCGAGCGCATAGCGCCGCGCCGTCGCGCCGCCGCTGCGCCACAGCCCCAGCGCAAGCGCCACGATGGCGGCAAACAGCACGAGCGCGAAGATCCGGTGCGCCATGTGGATGGCCACCAGCGCATCGGCGCCCAGGTAGCCTCCGTGGCCCGCGCGGCCGAGTTCGCGCAG
>CAILKA010000610.1 GCA_903834645.1 uncultured beta proteobacterium | reverse complement strand
TCACCAAGCACGGCATCCTGATCGTGGAGTTCGCCAACCAGATGCGCCAGCAGGGGCTCGACGTGCGGCAGGCCACGATCGAGGGCGCGAGCCTGCGCCTGCGGCCGATCCTGATGACCACCGGCGCGATGGTGCTGGGCGCGATCCCGCTGGCGTTGTCCACCGGAGCAGGGGCCGAGAGCCGGCAGCAGATCGGCTGGGTGATCGTGGGCGGGATGTCCGTCGGGACGCTGCTCACGATCTTTGTCGTGCCCACGGTCTACACGCTCTTTGCGCGCCAGCGCGTGCCCGGCGAGATCGAGGTGCCGCCCGACGTGGAGCCGGAGCAGGCAGAGCCGGCGTCAGATCCCGCGCGGCTGCAGTCGCAGCATTGAACCCTGGCTCGCGAGCGTCGCCTCGAGCAGCTTCACCACCGCGTAGAGCGCCTCGATCGTCGGCACCGGCGTGCCGGTGATGCGAGCGAGCTCGAGCACCGAGCCCACCAGCGCCTCGAGCTCCAGCGAGCGGCCGTGCTCGACGTCCACGAGCATGGACGTCTTGTGCGCGCCCACGGCCTGGGCGCCTGCGATGCGCTGCTCGATGCCGATCTTGAAGCTCACGCCGAGCTTCTCGCCCACGGCCTGCGCCTCGGCCATCATGCGTGCGGCCAGCTCCCGCGTGAGCGGAAAGCGGCAGATGTCCTCGAGCGTGGCGTGGGTGAGCGCCGAGATCGGGTTGAACGTGAGGTTGCCCCACAGCTTGACCCAGATCTCGCTGCGGATGTCGCGCGCCACCGGCGCCTTGAAGCCCGCTTCCATCAGCGCGCGCGACAGCGCCTCGATGCGCGGGCTGCGCGTGCCGTCCGGCTCGCCCAGGGTGAAGCGGTTGCCCTCGATCAGGCGCACCACGCCCGGCGCGACGAGCTCCGAGGCCGGGTAGACGATGCTGCCGATCACGCGCTCGGGCTCGATGGCGGCGGCGATCTCGCCGCCGGGATCCAGGCTCTCCAGGCGCCGGCCCTCCCAGGGCCCGGCCAGGCGGTGGAAGTACCACCAGGGCAGCCCGTTGATCATCGTGACCACGCTGGTGTCGGGGCCGAACATGCCGCGCAGCCCCGGCAGGATGTCGCGCACCTGGTGCGCCTTGACGGTGAGCAGCACGGCGTCCTGGGGCCCTGCCTCGGCCGGGTCACGCACGGCCTGGACGGTGGCTGCATGCTCCTCCTGGCCGTCCGGGTGCTGCAGCCGAAAGCCGTGTGCGCGGATCGCCTCGAGGTTGCGGTTGCGCGCGACGAAGCACACCTCGTGGCCTGCCAGGGCGAGCCGGGTGCCGAGGTAGCCGCCGATCGCGCCGGCCCCGACGATGCCGATCTTCATGTGCCCAGGCCCAGGCGCGCGGCCAGCCCGATACGCTGCAGCTTGCCGGTGGCGCCCTTGGGGATCTCGTCCATGAAGAGCAGCTTGGCGGGAACCTTGAAGTCGGCCAGACGCTGCGCCACGAAAGCCTGCAACTCGCGCTCGGTCACTTGCGCACCCTCGCGCAGCACGACCACCGCGCCCACCTCCTCGCCGAGCTTGGCGTGCGGGATGGCGAAGCACACCACCTGGGCCACCGCAGGGTGGTCCATCAGCACCTCATCGACCTCGCGCGGGCTGATCTTCTCGCCGCCGCGGTTGATGATCTCCTTGAGGCGCCCGGTGAGGCTCAGGTAGCCCTCGGCGTCCTTCATGCCCTGGTCGCCGGTACGGAACCACCCGTCGACGAAGGCCTCGGCGTTGGCCTTGGGGTTGTTCTCGTAGCCGGCGGTCACGTTGGCGCCGCGGATCACGATCTCGCCCACTTCGCCTGCGGGCAGCAGCGTGCCGTCCTCGCCCATGATGGCCACCTGCGGGCCGGCCGGCAGGCCCACCGAGCCGGGCTTGCGCACCGCCGGCGGCAGCGGGTTGGAGGCCATCTGGAGGGAGGCTTCGGTCATGCCGTAGGACTCGATCAGCGGCGCACCGAACACCTCCTCGAGCTCGCGTATCACCTGCGGCGGGATGGAGCTGGACGAAGAGCGGATGAAGCGCAGCGGGTGGCGGCGGATCACCTCGAGGTTCTTCGAGGCGCGCGAGACGATCGCCTGGTGCATCGTGGGCACCGCCGTGTACCAGGTGGGCGCGGCCTCGTCCATCCAGGCGTAGAACCTGAGCGCGTTGAAGCCGGGCGTGCAGAACACCGCCGAGCCGGCCGAGACGGGCGAGAGCACGCCGGCGATGAGCCCGTGGATGTGGAACAGGGGCATCACGTTCAGGCCGCGGTCGGCCGGCGTGAAGCCCAGGGTGCGCGCAATGTTGCCGGCCGAGGCGCACAGGTTTCGTTGCGACAGCGGCACGATCTTGGGCCGCGAGGTGGTGCCGGAGGTGTGCAGCACCATCGCGATGTCGTCGGGCTCGGCCGGGCCGGGGTGGGCCGGCGGGGCAGCCGCCTCGCCGCCGCGCGCGCGCAGCGTGAAATCGCCCGCGGCCTCGCCTGGGTGCAGATCGACGATGCGCACGCCCAGGCGCTGCGCCACCTCGATGGCCGCAGAGGTGCTGTCGTGCTCGACGACGAGGAGCCGCGCCTTCAGGTCGGAGAGGTAGAACTCGAACTCGTCTGCCCGGTAGGCGGGGTTCAACGGTGCGGTCGTCACGCCGCAGGCCGCACCCAGGAAGCAGGCTGCCATCTCCGGGCCGTTGGCCAGCACGATCGCCACGCGGTCGTTGCGTCCCGCGCCCAGTGCGTTCAGGGAGGCAACGGTGCGGTGCGCCAGCGCGCGCAGCGCTGCGTGGGTGAGGGCAGGGCGGCCCGGCGCGGCGAGCGCAGGCGCGTCGTCGGCACCTGTGGCCAGGAGTTCCATCAGCGTGGTGTTCATGGGGGGTTCCGGGCAGCTTCAGCCGCCGATGTAGTGCATCTCGATGCGGCGGCCCGTGCCGGCCGCTTCGGGGGACTGCGCGTGGCGCAGTTCCGAGTAGCGGTCGTCGCGGCCGCTCCAGATGTGGCCGATCGCAGCGGCGAGCTGCTGGTCGTCGTGGCCCCCGCGCAGCAGGGCGCGGAGGTCGTGCCCCTGGGTGGCGAACAGGCACAGGAAGAGCCGGCCCTCGGTGGACAGGCGCGCGCGGTTGCAGTCGCCGCAGAAGGGCTGGGTCACGCTGGAGATCACGCCGACCTCGCCCAGCCCGTCCCGGTAGGCCCAGCGCGCAGCTGTCTCGCCCGGTTGGCTGGGCTCCAGGGCCTGGAGCCCAAAGGCCTCGTCCAGGCGCCGCACCACTTCCGCCGAGGGGAGCACCTCGTCCATGCGCCAGCCGTTGGTCGTGCCCACGTCCATGAACTCGATGAAGCGCAGCACGACACGGCCGCCGTGACGCTCGCGGAAATGGCGCGCCATCGGCACGATCTCGTGGTCGTTCGTGCCGCGCTGCACGACCATGTTGATCTTCACCGGGCCGAGCCCGGCGGCCACCGCCGCGTCAATGCCGGCCAGCACGTCGGCCACCGGGAAGTCCACGTCGTTCATGCGCCGGAACACGGCATCGTCCAGCGCGTCCAGGCTCACGGTGACACGGCGCAGCCCCGCGCGCGCCAGCGCCTCGGCCTTGCGCGCCAGCAGCGAGGCGTTGGTGGTGAGCGTGAGGTCCAGCGGCTCGCCTTGCGCATCGCGCAGCCCGGCCAGCATCTGCACCAGCACCTCGATGTTCTTGCGCAGCAGCGGCTCGCCGCCGGTCAGGCGCAGCTTGCGCACCCCATGCGCCACGAACACGCGCGCCAGGCGCGTGATCTCCTCGAAACTGAGGAGCTCGGGCTGGGGCAGGAAGCGGTAGTCGCGGTCGAACACTTCCTTGGGCATGCAGTAGGTGCAGCGGAAGTTGCAGCGGTCCGTGACCGAGATGCGCAAGTCGCGCAGCGGCCGGCCGTGCCGGTCGGCCAGCAGGCCCGAGGGAGCCGGCGCATCGCGCGGGATCGTCGGCAGGAGGGCCGCGTGGCGCAGATCGGCCAGGGGAATGACGTTGTCACCCATGCCGGCTGCTCAGCGCACTGCTGCCGGGGCGGCCACGACGCCGGCCTCGCCCATCTCGGCGCGGCGCGCACCCGTGAACCGGCGCGCCCAGTAGGCCTGGCGCATGTCCTCGATGCGCACCTGCTTGCCGGCTCGCGGCGCGTGGATGAACTTGCCTTCCCCGACGTAGATGCCCACGTGCGAGAAGGTGCGCCGCAGCGTGTTGAAGAAGACCAGATCGCCCGGGCGCAGGTCGTCGCGGCCCACCTTGAACAGGCCCTGCGCCGAGGCCTGGTCGTCCACCCGGCGGGGCAGCACGAGCCCGATGCTCGACTCGAACACGTGGCGCGTGAAGCCGCTGCAGTCGAAGCCCTGCTCGGCGGTGGTGCCACCGCGCCGGTAGGGCACACCCAGGAAATGCATCGCCGCCATCACCATCTCGGAGGCGCGGTCGCGCACCTGGCGCACCAGCTCCTCCCCCCGGCCGTCGACCTCCATCAGCCCCTTGTCGATGAGCAGCTGCAGCACCGGATCGGCTGGCGGGCGCGGGGCGGCCTCCTGCGGCTGAGCCGCACAGGCCAGGCACATCCCGCCGGCTGCCACCAGCACGGCCAGCCGCGCGCGCAGGGCAGAGGGGCGCCGTACCTCATCCGCTCGGCCATGCCGGGCCGACACCCGGGCATGCAGCGGCAAAATGGTCGGGAAGTAGATACTCAAGGCAACCACGGAGGCGCAGCCATGTTCCAGGCAATTCTGCTCGAAAAGTCAGCCGAAGGTTTTTCCGCCAGGCTCGCGCAGCTCGACGAGGCGAGCCTGCCGCAGCTGCCCGCAGGCGGCGTGCTGGTGCGGCCGGAGTGGTCCACGCTCAACTACAAGGACGCCCTGGCCCTGACGAACCGCTCTCCGGTGGTGCGCGTCTGGCCCATGGTGCCCGGCATCGACGGGGCCGGCACCGTGCTCGCAAGCGAGCACCCGGACTGGAAGCCGGGCGACCGTTTCGTGCACAACGGCTGGGGCGTGGGCGAGACGCACTGGGGCTGCCTGGCCGAGCGCGCGCGGCTCAAGGGCGAATGGCTCGTGCCGCTGCCCGAGGCCTTCACCACCCGCCAGGCGATGGCCATCGGCACCGCCGGCTACACCGCGATGCTGTGCGTGATGGCCCTGGAGCGCCATGGCCTGGCACCGGGCGAGGGCGAAGTGCTCGTGACCGGCGCCACGGGCGGGGTGGGGTCGGTGGCGGTGGCCTTGCTGGCCAAGCTCGGGTACCGCGTGGTGGCTGCCACCGGCAAGGCCGCCGAGGGCGACTACCTGGCGCGCCTGGGCGCACACGCCGTGATCGACCGCGCCGAGCTCGCGGCCCCCGGCAAGCCGCTGCAGAAGGAGCGCTGGGCCGCGGTCGTGGACGCGGTGGGCAGCCATACGCTGGCCAACGCCTGCGCCCAGGTGCGCTATGGCGGCGCCGTGGCCGCCTGCGGGCTGGCCCAGGGCGCAGACCTTCCCGCCACCGTGATGCCCTTCATCCTGCGCGGCGTGGCCTTGCTGGGCGTGGACAGCGTGATGGCGCCGCAGGCCCTGCGGCGCCAGGCCTGGGCGCGCCTGGCCCGCGACCTCGACCCGGCAAGGCTCGAGGCGATGGTCGAGGAGACGGACCTGGCCGGGGCGGTGGCCGCCGCGGCGCGCCTGATGGCCGGGCAGGTGCGCGGCCGCATCGTGGTGCGCATCGGCTGAGGCACGTGGACGCCGGGCGCTGGATCCAGGTCAGGCGGCCAGTGGCGCGGCCGGGGCTCCCGGCGCGGATGCGTCAGGGCTTCGTCAGCGCCCGATCCGACAGTGCCCGCGGCGCCCAGGGCACGCTTGTGCCCACCCGTCGCGCCCACGAAGACACAACCAGGAGACCGCCATGACCGGCTACGCCGACTTCCACCGCCGCTCGCTGCACGACCGCGACGCCTTCTGGACCGAGCAGGCGGCGCTGATCGACTGGAAGACGCCCCCGCAGCAGGTGTGCGACTACTCGAATCCGCCGTTTGCCCGCTGGTTCGTAGGTGGCACCACGAACCTGTGTCACAACGCGGTGGACCGCCACGCGGCCACGCACCCCGATCGGCGCGCCCTGATCTGGGTCTCCACCGAGGTGGACAAGGAGGTGGTTTACACCTTCGCCGAGTTGCAGCGCGAGGTCGAGTGCATGGCCTCGATGCTGCTGGAGCTGGGCGTGAAGGCCGGCGACCGGGTGCTCGTCTACATGCCGATGATTCCCGAGGCCGCGTTTGCGATGCTCGCGTGCGCGCGCATCGGCGCGTTGCATTCGGTGGTGTTCGGAGGCTTTGCCAGCGTGAGCCTGGCCAGCCGCATCGACGACGCCGAGCCCACCGTGATCGTGAGCGCCGACGCTGGTTCGCGCGGTGGCAAGGTGGTGCCCTACAAGGGGCTGCTGGACGAGGCGATCCGCCTGTCTGCGCACAAGCCGGCCAAGGTGCTGATGGTGGACCGCGCCCTGCACGCGATGCCGATGACAGAGGGGCGCGATGTCGACTACGCCGCGATGCGCAGCCGGCACCTGGGTGCCACGGTGCCCTGCACATGGGTGGAATCCACCCACCCGAGCTACACCCTCTACACCAGCGGCACCACCGGCAAGCCCAAGGGCGTGCAGCGCGACACGGGCGGCTACGCGGTGGCCCTGGCCTCGAGCATGAAGGAGATCTTCCTCGGCCAGCCGGGCGAGACCTACTTCTCCACGAGCGACATCGGCTGGGTGGTGGGCCACAGCTACATCGTCTACGGCCCGCTCATTGCCGGCATGGCCACGATCCTCTACGAGGGCCTGCCCACGCGCCCGGACGCTGCGGTGTGGTGGAGCCTGGTGGAAAAGTACCGGGTCACGGCGATGTTCAGCGCGCCGACCGCCGTGCGGGTGCTCAAGAAGCAGGATCCGGCAGCCCTTTCCCGGCACGACCTGAGCTCCCTGCGCGCGCTCTTCCTGGCCGGCGAGCCGCTGGACGAGCCTACGGCCAAGTGGATTGCGCAGGCCCTGGGCAAGCCCATCATCGACAACTACTGGCAGACCGAGACCGGTTGGCCGATCCTGACCATCTGCAACGGCGTCGAGCCCGCGCCGAGCAAGTTCGGCTCGCCCGGCAAGGCGGTCTACGGCTACGACGTGAAGCTCCTGGACGAACACACCGGCCAGGAGCTGACCGCACCGAACAGCAAGGGCGTGGTGGCCATCGAGGGCCCGCTGCCCCCGGGCTGCATGCAGACCGTGTGGCGAGACGACGCCCGCTTCGTCAAGACCTACTGGAGCAGCATCCCGGGGCGGCAGATCTACAGCACCTTCGACTGGGGCATCCGCGACGAGGACGGCTACTTCTACATCCTCGGGCGCACCGACGATGTGATCAACGTGGCCGGGCACCGGCTGGGCACGCGTGAGATCGAGGAGAGCATCTCGAGCCACCCGGCGGTGGCCGAGGTGGCGGTGGTGGGCGTGGCCGACACCCTCAAGGGCCAGGTGGCGATGGCCTTCGCCGTGCTCAAGGATCCGGCGCGGGCCGCGACCCCTGCCGATGCGCTCCAGCTCGAGGGCGAGATCATGAAGGTGGTGGATGAGCAGCTCGGCGCCGTGGCGCGGCCGGCGCGCGTGCGCTTCGTGAGCCTGCTGCCCAAGACGCGTTCGGGCAAGCTGTTGCGCCGGGCCATCCAGGC
>CAILKA010000609.1 GCA_903834645.1 uncultured beta proteobacterium | reverse complement strand
AGACGCATCCTTTTTGGATCAATTCATCAATGACCACTATCCGTGTAAAAGACAACGAGCCGTTTGACGTCGCATTGCGCCGCTTTAAGCGCACCATCGAAAAGCTCGGTCTGCTGACCGACCTGCGCGCTCGCGAGTTCTACGAGAAGCCCACTTCCGAGCGCAAGCGCAAGAAGGCGGCCGCGGTGAAGCGGCACTTCAAGCGCGTGCGCAGCATGCAGCTTCCCAAGAAACTGTACTGACGAGCGCCCGGCTCGCCCTGCAGCGGGCCGGCCCGACGATCTACGCTGGAGCCCGCGCGGGAAGCCGTTGCGGGCTTCGTCACATCCAGAGGTTGCAAGATGACGCTGAAGGAACGGATCCAGGAGGACATGAAGGCCGCGATGCGCGCACGCGAGTCCGAGCGCCTGTCCACGATCCGCATGCTGCTGGCCGCCTGCAAGCAGCGCGAGGTGGATGAGCGCATCACCCTCGACGACGCCGCCGTCGTGACCATCGTCGACCGCCTCATCAAGCAACGCAAGGACTCGATCGCCGCCTTTGCCCAGGCCGGACGCACGGACCTGGTGGACAAGGAGTCAGCCGAAGTGACGGTGCTCGAGACCTACCTGCCGCGGCGCCTGTCGGCCGAGGAGATCGCCTCCTGCGTGGCGGCGCTCGTGGCTGAACTCGGGGCGGCCGGCCCCGGTGACATGGGCCGCGTGATGGCTGCGGCCAAGGCCCGGCTGGCTGGCCAGGCGGAAATGGGCCTGGTATCGGGCGCAGTCAAGCAGGCATTGGCCCGCTGAGGAGGAACTTTCCATGCCGACGACACCTACCCCTCTGGCGATCGCCCCCGACGTTTGCGTCACCGGTCAGCTTGAACCGATGTCGATGAACGAGGTGGCCCGGATGGGATTCCGGTCGGTGGTCAACAACCGGCCCGACTACGAGGGTGGGTACGACCAGCCCACCAATGCCGACATCGAGAAGGCGGCTCGCGCTGCGGGGCTCGATTACCGCTATCTGCCGGTGTCGAGCAACTTCCAGTCGCCCGATGACGCCTCTCGCATGGCGCATCTGCTGCGCGAACTGCCCCGGCCGGTACTCCTGTTCTGCCGCTCGGGGGCACGCTCGACACGGCTGTACATGATGTCGCAGCAGCTCTGACCGGGCTGGGCCACGGGAAACCCCGGCGGGTCGCCCAGGGCCGAAAACGCTGACAATTCAGCGTTAGATCCGATATTCCGTTCTTTCCGACTTGGAGGCGTCTCATGGGCGCGTGGTTGAAACTCTCCGGCCTGATCGACCGTTGCAACGAGTGGCTGGGCCGCGTGATCATGTGGCTCGTGCTGGCGGCGGTGCTGATCAGCGCGGGCAATGCCATCGTGCGCAAGGCCTTCAACGTCGGCTCCAACGCCTTCCTCGAGATCCAGTGGTACATCTTCGCGGCGGTGTTCATGCTGGGCGTGGGCTACGTGATGCTGAAGAACGCCCACGTGCGCATCGACTTCATCTCCGCCAGGCTCTCCAAGCGCACCAATGCCTGGATCGATGCGATCGGCATCGTCATCTTCACGATCCCGCTGTCGATCATCATGATCGACCTGGGATGGCCGCTCTTCTACCGCGCCTGGGTGTCCGGTGAAGTCAGCCACAACGCGGGCGGCCTGATCCGCTGGCCGGCGCTGCTGCTGGTGCCGCTGGGCTTTGCGATCCTGCTGGCGCAGGCGGTGTCGGAGCTGATCAAGCGGGTGGCCTTCCTGCGCGGGCTGCGCGACGAGCCCTTCAGCCGGGACGACCACAAGTCCGACGAGGAGCTGCTGGCCGAGGAGCTTGCGGCGCGCTCGCAGACCGAGGCAGCTTCCGCCGGCGCGCGCAGCTGATCACGACGCCTGCACCTGCGCGCCCCACCCGCACGACGATCCCGACGAGTCCCCCATGACCGCCTTCATCGCCCAGAACTTCGTCCCGCTGATGTTCGCGGGGCTGCTCTTCTTCCTGCTCACCGGCATCCCGGTGGCCTTCGGCCTGGCAGCCACGGGGCTGCTCTTCGGCTACATCGGCATGTCGGTGGACCTCTTCGGCGCGAACCTGTTTCAGGCGCTGCCGCAGCGGGTCTTCGGCATCATGTCCAACGAGACGTTGCTGGCCATCCCCTTCTTCACCTTCATGGGGATCATCCTGGAACGCTCCGGCATGGCGGAGGATTTGCTGGAGACCGTGGGCCAGGTATTCGGGCCGATGCGCGGCGGCCTGGCGGTGGCGGTGATCCTCGTGGGTGCCCTGCTGGCCGCCACCACGGGCGTCGTGGCCGCGGCCGTGATCTCGATGGGCCTGATCTCGCTGCCCATCATGCTGCGCTACGGCTACAACCGCACCATCGCCACCGGCACCATCACCGCCTCGGGCACGCTGGCGCAGGCCATCCCGCCCTCCCTCGTGCTGATCGTGCTGGCGGACCAGCTCGGCAAGTCGGTGGGCGACATGTATGCGGGCGCGCTGATCCCGGGCCTGCTGCTCGTGGGCCTGTACCTGCTGTTCGTCTTCGCCGTGGCGATCGTGCGCCCCTCCTGGGTGCCGGCGCTGCCGCCCGAGGCGCGTGTGTACCGCGAGAGCAACGGGGCCAGCGGCTACGTCTCGCTGGTCGTGCTGATGGCGGTGTGCACGGCCGCGGGCTGGGGTTGGGCCCAGGTGCACGACGGCCTGATGAAGAGCTGGACGGGCCGTACCACTGCCGCCCACGGCGACGAGATCCTGATCATGTCGATGACGATCGCGTCGCTTCTGGCGCTGCTTCTGGCGCTCATCAACAAGCTCACGGGCCTGGGGCTGCTGTCGCGCCTGGCCCAGCAGGTCACCTTCGTGCTGATCCCGCCGCTGGTGCTGATCTTCCTCGTGCTCGGCACGATCTTCCTGGGTGTGGCCACGCCCACCGAGGGTGGCGCAATGGGCGCGCTGGGCGCGTTGATCATGGCCACGGCACGCAGGCGCCTGGGCCTGGGCCTGCTGAAGCAGGCGCTGGACAACACGGCGCGGCTGTCCACCTTCGTGCTCTTCATCCTGATCGGCTCGACTGTCTTCAGCTTCACCTTCAACGCGGCCGACGGCCACATCTGGGTGGAGCATCTCTTCGACGCCA
This sequence comes from uncultured beta proteobacterium, assembly GCA_903834645.1. Classification (GTDB taxonomy): domain Bacteria; phylum Pseudomonadota; class Gammaproteobacteria; order Burkholderiales; family Burkholderiaceae_C; genus Rubrivivax. The sequence continues at coordinate 22 of CAILKA010000609.1, read as the reverse complement.
TGCCTGGCGGCGCGCTGGGCTT
>CAILKA010000608.1 GCA_903834645.1 uncultured beta proteobacterium | reverse complement strand
GGGCCAGGTAGGGCCGGATGGCGCTGTACTCGGGCGGCGTCATCGTGGCCAGCACGTCCCAGGCGTGCACCAGCTGCTCGAGGATGCGGCTCACGCGCGCGAGCATCTTGAAGGCGCTGCCCAGGTCGTCGGCCGCCCCGGGGCGGATCGCTGCGCGCAGCTCGTGCAGCATCAGCTTCATCCACAGCTCGCTCGTCTGGTGCTGGACGATGAAGAGCATCTCGTTGTGGTCGGGCGACAGCGGGTGCTGCGCGCCGAGCACGGCGTCGAGGTGCAGGTAGTCGCCGTAGCTCATCTCGGTGGAGAAGTCGGTGCGCGGCTCTTCCTCGCGCACGATGCGCTCGGGGGTGCCGGGCGCCTGAGGCTCTTCCGCGCCGTAGCCGAAGGGACAGCCGCTCATCGTGGTTTCCTCGCTGCCAGCAGGCTCATGTCACCGCCCGGCGCTGCTGGAAGGCGTCTTCGCGCCACTGCCCGGTGGCCATCACTTGCGCCAGGTGCTCGGCCGCGTCCCACGTGTCGGTCCAACCGATGTAGAGCGGTGTGAATCCGAAGCGCAGCACGTCGGGTGCGCGGAAGTCGCCGATCACGCCCCGCGCGATCAGCGCCTGCACGATCGCATAGGCGCCCTCGGCGCGTGCCAGGCACACCTGGCTGCCGCGCAGCACGTCCTCACGCGGCGACACGACGCTCAAGCCGTGTCCGGCGCAGCGCGCCTCCACGCGCTCGGCGAAGAGCCGGGTCAGCGCCAGCGACTTCGCGCGCAGCGCCGCCATGCCCCCGAGCGGCTCGGCCGCCAGCACCGTATCCACGCCGCACTCGAGGGCGGCCAGCGACAGGATCGGCGGCGTGCCGCATTGGTAGCGCGTGATGCCGGGCGCAGGCCGGTAGCCGGGCGTGAACTCGAAGGGCGCCGCGTGGCCGATCCAGCCCGCCAGCGGCTGCCAGAAGCGCTCGACGTGGCGCGGGTGCGCCCAGACGAAGGCGGGTGCGCCGGGCCCACCGTTGAGGTACTTGTAGCCGCAGCCCACCGCGAAGTCGGCCTGCGCCCCGTGCAGGTCCACCGGCACCGCGCCGGCCGAGTGGGCGAGGTCCCACACCGTCAGCGCGCCGGCAGCGTGCGCAGCCTGGGTGAGCGTGGCCATGTCGTGGATCCTGCCGCTCTTGTAGTTCACGTGCGTGAGCGTGAGCAGCGCCACGTCCGCACCGCGCGCCAGCCGCGCGGGCAGGCCCTCGGCCGGCACGAGCTCGAGCGTGCAGCCATGCTGCGCGGCCAGCGACTCGGCGATGTAGAGGTCGGTCGGGAAGTTGCCCGGCTCCGAGACGATCACGCGCCGCGCCGGGTCGTCGGCTCGGGCGATCGAGAGTGCCGCGCTCAGCACCTTGAAGAGGTTGACCGAGGTCGAGTCGGCCACCACCAGTTCGCCCGGGCCCGCACCAACCAGGCGCGCGATCTTGTCGCCCGTGCGCTGGGCCAGAGCCATCCAGCCCGCGTCGTTCCAGCTGCGGATGAGCCCTTGGCCCCACTCATGCTGCACCACCTGGGCCACGCGCGCGGGCGTGGCCACCGGCAGCACGCCCAGCGAGTTGCCGTCCAGGTAGATCAGGCCCTCGGGTATCGCGAACTGCGCGCGCAGCGGGGCCAGCGGGTCGGTGGCGTCCAGCGCCTGACAGGCCTCTCGGGTGGTCGCAATGGGGGGTGCCTGGCTCGCCGAGCTGCGTGGCGCGAGGGATGAGGATGGCATGGTCGTCATTCGAGGTCCCTGAGCACGGCGCGCACTGGCGAGGCGTCGGCCTGCGCGAGCTTGAGCGGCAGCGCGATGAGTTCGTAGTCGCCCTCGGGCACGTCGTCGAGCACGAGGTTCTCCAGCACCCGCAGGCCGCGCGCGCGGATCACCTGGTGGCTCGGCAGCGCCTTGCTCTGCGCCGGGTCGATGCTGGCCGTGTCGATGCCCACGAGCAGCACGCCGCGGTCGGCCATAGCATGAACGGCCTCGGGGTCGAAGCCGGCGAGCTCGGGGTCCCAGCGGTCGCCCGGGTGGCTGCGGTAGGTGCGCACGAGCACGCGCGGCGGCAGCGGCCGGCCCGGGGCATCCACCGCGTGCACCAGGTGGCCCCAGCGCACGAGCGCGCCGCAGTCCAGCGCGTGCACGACGCGGCAGGGCCCGAGGTAGGGGTGCAGGTCGAGCGCGCCCACGGGGGCACCATTGCGGTCGTAGTGCAGCGGCGCGTCGGCGTGCGCGCCCACGTGCGGGCTCAGCGTGAGGGCGCTGACGTTGACTGGGCAGTTGCCACCCAGCGTCGCGCTCCACGCCTGCTGGTAGGGGGTATCCCCAGGAAAGACGGGTGACCCCGGGTGGACGCTAGGCGAGATATCCCGGATCCGTCGCATGATGGCGCACCAGTGTAGTGCCTGGTGCGGGTCGGGGTGCCTGCACAGGCTCATGCCCGGAGGACATGCGCGTGATCGACACCTTCGCCCGGGACCGCCTGCCCGCACCGCAGGACCTGCCCGAGTTCGTCTTCGACCTGCCCGAGCTGCGAAGCCTGCCCGCGCGGCTGAACTGCGCCACGGCGCTGCTGGACCGGCGCGTGCAAGCCGGAGAGGGCGCCCGACGCTGCCTGGTGGCGGCCGACGGCACCACCTGGACCTACGCCGAACTGCTCGCGCAGGCCAATCGCATCGCACGCGTGCTGGTGGAAGACAGGGGCCTGGTGCCAGGCAACCGCGTGCTGCTGCGCGGCGCCAACAGCCCGATGCTCGCGGCCTGCTTCCTGGCGGTCTTCAAGGCTGGAGGCATCGCGGTGGGCACTATGCCGCTGCTGCGCGCCAAGGAGCTCGGCGTGATCCTGGACAAGGCGCAGGTGAGCCACGCGCTGTGCGACGCGCGCCTGGCGGGCGAGCTCGACGCCGCACGCGCAGGCTGCCCCACCCTGCAGCACCTGCTGCACTTCAACGGCGGCCCGGGCAGCACGCTCGAGGCGGCTGCGGCCGCGAAGCCTTCCACCTTCGACAACTTCGACAGCGCCGCCGACGACATCTGCCTGATGGCCTTCACCTCGGGCACCACCGGCCAGCCCAAGGCGGCCATGCACTTCCACCGCGACGTGATCGCCAGCGCCCTGTGCTGGCCGCCGCACGTGCTGCGCGCCACGCCCGATGACGTCTTCATCGGCAGCCCGCCGCTGGCCTTCACCTTCGGCCTGGGTGGCCTGCTCGTGTTCCCGATTGCCATCGGCGCGTGCACCGTTCTGCTGGAGAAGGCCTCGCCCGACGTGCTGCCCGCGGCCATCGCGCAGCACCGCGCCAGCGTGCTCTTCACGGCCCCCACCTCGTACCGGGCGATGGCGAGCCAGATGGCCGCGCACGACCTCTCCAGCCTGCGCAAGTGCGTGAGCGCCGGCGAGGCGCTGCCGGCGGCCACGCGGGCCCTGTGGAAGCAGGCCACCGGCATCGAGATCATCGACGGCATCGGCTCCACCGAGATGTTCCACATCTTCATCTCCGCCGACGAGGCGCACGCCAAGCCCGGTGCCACCGGCCTGGTGGTGCCCGGCTACCGCGCCAAGGTGGTGGACGACGATTTCCGCGAGGTGCCCCGCGGGCAGGTCGGGCGACTGGCCGTGCAGGGCCCCACGGGCTGCAAGTACCTCGACGACGCGCGCCAGGCCAGCTACGTGCAGCGCGGCTGGAACCTCACGGGCGACGCCTACCTTGTCGACGAGGACGGCCAGTTCGTCTACTAGGCGCGCACCGACGACATGATCATCTCCGGGGGCTACAACATCGCCGGCCCCGAGGTCGAGGGCGCGCTCTTGCTGCACCCGGCGGTGGCCGAGTGCGGGGTGGTGGGTGTGGCCGACGAGGAGCGTGGCCAGATCGTCAAGGCCTACGTCGTGCCCAAGCCCGGGCACGAGCCGGGCGAGGCGCTCGCGCGCGCGCTGCAGGACTTCGTCAAGCAGACCATCGCCCCCTACAAGTACCCGCGCGCGGTGGAGTT
>CAILKA010000607.1 GCA_903834645.1 uncultured beta proteobacterium | reverse complement strand
GGCCCACGTCCTCGAGCACGCCCACTGCCAGCTTGAAGACGGCTTGGCCGTCCATGCGCAGCAGCGGATCGCCCAGCACCTGGCCACCCGCCACCGTGCCCGGCGTGCACAGGATGCCCACGTGGCGGCCGTCGGCATGCAGCTCGGTGGCAAGCAGCCCCGGTGCCTGGCCGGCCTCGCAGGCCTCCAGCACCACCGCCCCCGCCCCGTCGCCGAAGAGCACGCAGGTGGTGCGGTCGTTGAAGTCGAGGATGCGCGAGAACACTTCTGCGCCCACCACCAGCGCGCAGCGCGCCGAGCCGGTGCGGATCATCGCGTCGGCCACCGTGAGCGCGTAGACGAAGCCCGAGCACACCGCCTGCACGTCGAAGGCCGGGCAGCCCGCCACCCCGAGCTTGGCCTGCAGCAGGCAGGCCGTGGACGGAAACACCATGTCGGGCGTGGAGGTGGCCACGATGATGAGATCCACCTCGGCCGGCGTGCGCCCGGCCGCCTCGAGCGCGGCGCGGCAGGCATGCAGGGCCAGGTCGCTCGCGTTCACGCCCGCGTCGGCAAAGTGGCGCGCCCGGATGCCCGTGCGCTCCACGATCCACTCGTCGCTCGTCTCCAGGCCGCGCTCGGCCAGCAGCTGCACCATGTCGGCGTTGCTCAGGCGCCGCGGCGGCAGGTAGCCGCCCGTGCCCGTGATGCGTGAGGCCAGCGCGTTCATGCGGCTCGCCCCCCCAGGGCGGCCGCAGCCGTTGCCGGATCGTCGGCCACCCCGCAGGGTGCGGCAGCCATGCCCGGCAGCGCCTTCACCGTGCGTGCGATGCGCTCCTGCACACGCTCGAGCAGCCGGTTGCGCGCCGCGTCGTGCGCACGCACGAGCGCCTGCTCGAAAGCATAGGCATCGGCCGAGCCGTGGCTCTTGAAGACGAGGCCGCGCAGGCCCAGCAGCGCCGCGCCGTTGTAGCGCCGGTGATCCACGCGGGCCTTGAAGCGGTTGAGCACCGGCAGTGCCACGAGGCCCGCCAGCCGGCCGTAGAGCGAGCCCTTGAACTCGCGCTTGATGAACTCGCCCAGCATCGAGGCCAGGCCCTCGGAGCTCTTGAGCATCACGTTGCCCACGAAGCCATCGCACACCACGATGTCGGTGGTGCCCTTGAAGATGTCGTTGCCCTCCACGTTGCCGTGGAAGCGGATGAGGCCGGCGGCCGCGGCCTCGCGCATGAGCTCGCCCGCGCGCTTGATCGTCTCGCTGCCCTTGATCGTTTCCTCGCCGATGTTGAGCAGCCCCACGCTCGGCTCGGCCACGCCGTCCACCGCGCCCACGAGCGCGCTGCCCAGCACCGCAAACTGCAGCAGGTGTTCGGCCGTGCAGTCCACGTTGGCGCCCAGGTCGAGCACGGTGGTGTAGCGATCCTGGCGGTTGGGCAAGACGGTGGCGATGGCCGGGCGGTCGATGCCCTCGATGGTCTTGAGCAGGTAGCGCGCCAGCGCCATCAGCGCGCCCGTGTTGCCCGCGGACACGCACACGTGCGCGGCCGGTTCGGCCTGCGCATCGGCCGGCTTCACCTGAGCAATCGCCACGCGCATGGAGGAATCGCGCTTCTTGCGCAGCGCCACCTCCACCGGGTCGTCCATGGTCACCACTTCCGTGGCGGGCACCACCTGGCAGCGCGGCCAGCCACGCGCGGAAGCCAGCGCATCGGGCTGGCCCACCAGCAGCAGTTCGGCCTGGGGATGCGCGTCGAGGAAGGCGCGGCAGGCTGGCAGCGTCACGGCCGGGCCGTGGTCGCCGCCCATGCAGTCCACCGCCAGCCTCACCCGGCTCAGCGGCTCAGGCGTCATGGGGCGCCATCAGAAATGATCCGGGTGCGGATGCGCGGGCGCCGCAGGCGCGGCCGCGCAGGCAAGGATCAGGCGTCTGCCTTCGTCTTGAGCACCTTGCGCCCGCGGTAGAAACCGGTCGGGCTGATGTGGTGACGCAGGTGCACCTCGCCGGTGGTCGCCTCCACCGCGGTGCCCGGCGTGCCGAGCGCGTTGTGTGAGCGATGCATGCCGCGCTTGGAGGGCGACTTCTTGTTCTGCTGGACAGCCATGTCGGGCTCCTGGGCTTGAAGGCTCCGGGGCACGCGCCCCTTGGAAAGGAGGAACGCACGCTGGCCAGGAGCCCGCCCACACGGATCGAAACGGGTGGGCTGGAGTGAGAAAAGCCGATGAGTATAGCCTGTGCTGGCTTTGCGGCGGGCGCGGGCTACCATAGCCCACCCTGGCGCCGGCCCACCCGCCCGACCGGTCCCCGCCGCAGCTCCCCTACGCGACCCCGCCCCCGCCCCGTGAAACCCCACCAGCCCACCCGCCTGGACGTGAGCACCTTCGCGCGCACGGGCTCCGTGCTCGAAGGCACCCTCCCCCTGTCCGACCTGCCGCGGCTGCTGGCCAGCACCTCCCCTCCGGCTGACACGCCGCCCGGCGAGGCCACCTGGCGGGCCCAAGGCCTGTGGCGTCAGCCGCTGGGCGACCAGCCGCAACTGCGGCTGCAGCTGCAGGCACACGCCCGCGTGTGGCTCACCTGCCAGCGCTGCCTGCAGCCGGCGGCGCACGAGCTGGCCGTGGCGCGCACGTTGCGCTTCGTGCCCACCGAGGAAGAGGCCGCGCGCCTGGACGAGGCCGAAGAGGAAGAGGACGTGCTCGCGCTGCCGCGAGCGATGAACCTGCACGAGCTCATCGAAGACGAGCTGATCCTCGCCCTGCCCCTGGTGCCCCGCCACGAGCAATGCCCCGAGCCACTGCCCTGGGAGCCCGAGATGCCCACTACGCCGGCAGAGGTGCCGGGCGAAGAGGTGGCGCACCCGTTTGCGGCGCTGGCCAGGCTCAAGCGCAGTAAAGCAGGCGACCCGACCGTGTCTTGAACATTGCAATTCGGGAGATAAACTCCATAATTGCAATGTTCTTGCTATGCTGCGCCGATCCCTTGTCGCCTCCCTCGTACAAGCGCTGGACGAGCATCCCGCCGTGGTACTTCTCGGGCCGCGCCAGGTCGGCAAGACAACGCTCGCCCTCGAAATCGGGCAATCCCGAGGCGCGCTGTACCTGGACCTCGAGTCCGAGCAAGACCGCAGCCGGCTAGGTGACGCCGAAGCGTTCCTGACCCATCACCAGGGTCGCCTGGTCATCCTCGACGAGGTTCATCGAACCCCAGGCCTCTTCGCGCTGCTTCGAGGGCGTATCGATGCTG
>CAILKA010000606.1 GCA_903834645.1 uncultured beta proteobacterium | reverse complement strand
TGCCTGCACAACAGGCTCACTTGCCCCCACAGGCTCCTGCGCCTCAGCGAGCCCCGGCATCGGGGCAAGCTCCTGCTCCTGCTCCTGCTCCTGCTCCTGCTCCTGCTCCTGCTCCTGCGCGGGCTCGGCTGCCTGCCCACCGGGCTCGGCCGCGCTGGCGGTGTCCGCCAGCGAAATGTCGATCGCAGCCGCCTGAACGGGCGCATCGGGGGCTCGACGCACCAGCTCGCCCTTGTCGGGATCGAAGCGCAGGAGCGCGCGCGCCGCATGCGGCTGCACCGCCAGTACGTCGAGCAGCATCCCCAGCGCGCCGAGGTTGCCGGCCATGACCTCGAAGCTCGCCTGCGCAGGGGGTGAGCCGGGTACCACATCGCCCCGCTCCAGGGCAGCAGCCTGCCCGGCCAGGGCGGCCACGCCCTGGGCCGCTTCGTCGAGCCCCATCATCGCCAGCGCGCCCTGCACCGCCCTGAGCCCGGGCTGCGTCGCCTCGAGCAGGTCGGTCTGGGCGGGCTGGCGCACGAACTGGTCGAACTGCTTTTCCACCTCGGCCAGCGCCAGCCGCATCTCCTGCGACACGGCCAGCGCCGTGCGACGGTCGGACACGGCCCGGTAGACCTCCCCCATCCAGGGCTCGGGCGCCTCGTCGACAGCCCCCGCCTGGCAGGCTCGCTGCAGCCGACGCACGATCGCCGCGACGCGCTGCGGCCACTCGGGATGGTCGAGGTCGACGGCCTCCAGCGTGGCCTCCAGCACCAGCAGCAGCGTGGCCACTTCCATCGCCAGCGCTGGCGCAGGCGGGCCGTCGGCATCGACCGGCAGGCGTACCGCGGTGGTGAGCGCGTCGGCAAGGGCCGCCCCGTCGGGCAGCAGCCTTTGCAGCGAGTCGCCCACGAGCGCGAACTGCTCGGCCAGCGAGGGCAGGTGGTGCAACTCTCCGGCTCCGATGGCCGCCCAGATGTCGCGCGCCGCGCCCAGGCGCCGGCGCGCCTGCGTGATCCACATGGGATCGAACCGGCCCAGGCGCGGGTTCTCGTAGTCCTGGATCGGCTCGTGACCCAGATCGAAGGCCGCGCGCGCGGCCTGCAGGCGCGGCACCGGCCGCGTCGCGCGTGCGGGCTGGGCCTGGGCGCAGAAGAAGAGCAGGTCGCGCGCCAGTTGCTGCTGCACAGCCTGGCTCGCCTGGCCGGACCGGGCCAGCGCGAGCAGCCTGGGGGCGATGCGCTTGGCGTACACATCGGGCCGCAAGGCGGTGGCGGCCTGCGCCTCGAAGAAGGCGGAGGCGAGCTTCCACAGGGTGGACTCGTCACCCAGGGTGCCGGCCCCCAGGCTGGCGCTGAGCTCGCCCAGGCGCGCCAGCGTCTGGCGGTCGGGCTGGCGCATGAGCGAGAGCATCAGCGTCTCGAGCTGCGCGCGGGTCGTGCTGTCCACGCGCTGCGGCACCACGCCCGGCTCGTCGGGCAGCGGGACCCATCGCACGTTGAGCGCCCAGAGGTCGGCCGGATGGATGCGCTCGGCGCGCGCCAGCTCCTGCAACGCCCGGTACTGCGGAAAGAGCGCGAGCGTGGAGACACGCTTGCCCGCCAGCACGTGGGCCAGGTAGTCGAGCACCGCAAACGAGCCGCGTTCGATGCTGCCGACCGCTTCGGCCGTGACGAGCGCGCCGTCGGCGGTGAAGCGCACCACGGCCGCCTCGGCCGCGCTCACCACACGCGCCGCCGCACCCTGGCCGACGAGTTCCAGGGCGCCTGCGGCCTGGTGCAGCGCCTGTCGCGCCGCACGCAGGATCGCGGGGTCGACGATGTCGCCCTCGGCGCGGTTCAGGCTCTCGCGCAGGTAGCGGCGCAGGGCCTTGTGCGCCTGCTCCAGCGACAGGCGCAGTTCCTCGCGCAGCCACCCGAGCATGCGCAGGTCGGCGCCACCGTCGGCTCGGTCGGCCCGGTCGGGGGCGGTCGTGGCTTCTGACACGGAAGCGGCGGCGCCCGGGCCGCTCAGGAGATCTTGAAGCGCGCCACCAGTGCGCGCAGTTCCTCGGCCGTGCGCGCGAGCTCACGCACGCGCTGCACCGTGGACTGCGTGCCTTCGGAGGTCTGCTCGGTGACGGAGAAGATATGCTGGATGTTGGCGGCCACCGCGTTCACCGAAGCAGCCTCCTGCTGCGCCTGCGCCGAGATGCGTTCGACGAGGCTCGACAGCTGGTGCGTGACGCGGTCGATGTCGTCGAGTGCCGCGCCCGCCGCATCAGAGAGCTTGGAGCCTTCCACGACGCCGGAGGTGGAAACCTCCATCGCCGCCACGGCGTCCTGGGTGTCGGTCTGGATCGTCTGGACAAGCGCCGCGATCTGGCGCGCAGCCTGGGCACAGCGCTCGGCCAGCCGCTGCACCTCCTGCGCCACGATGGCAAAGCCCCGGCCGGCCTCGCCAGCCGAGGCGGCCTGGATCGCGGCATTCAGGGCAAGCAGGTTGGTCTGGTCGGTGAGGTCGGTGATGAGCTCGGTGATCTCGCCGATCTCCTGCGAGGACTCACCCAGGCGCTTGATTCGACGCGAGGTGTCCTGGATCTGGTCGCGGATGGCATGCATGCCGCCGATGGCGCCCTGCACGGCGTTCAGGCCCCCGGCGGCGGCCTGCAGCGACTGCTGCGCCACGTCGGCCATGCGCTGGGCCTGGGCCGACACCTCGTTGAGCCGCCCCGCCATCTGCAGCACCGACTCGCCCGTGCCACGGATCTCGCGCAGCTGCTCGGCCGAGGCGGCGAGCAGCTCGTTGGAGGTGTGCTCCACCGACTGGGTCGTGCTGGAGACGCGGGAGGCGGTCGTCTGCACCTGGGAGACGAGGTTGCGCAGCTCCTCGACGGTGTAGTTCACGGAGTCGGCGATCGCGCCGGTGATCTCCTCGGTCACGGTGCACTGCTGCGTGAGGTCACCCTCGGCAACTGCCTGCAGCTCGTTCATCAGGCGCAGGATGGCCGACTGGGTGGCGTCGTTGTAGAGCTTGGCTTCCTGCTGCTCGCGCTGGGCCACGGCGCGCTGCGCCTCGGCCTGGCGCGCGCGCGCCGACTGGTCCTGCACGAGCAGGCGCATCAAGCCGATGCCGCCGGCCACCGTCAGAACGAGCGCCGCCATCAGCAGCCCCAGGTGCAGGTGGCTGAAGCCGCCCACATCGTCGATGCGGATCCGCACCGCCTCGAGCGCACGGCGCAACGGCTCGAGCTCGGCCAGCAGTTGGCGTCGTGCATCACGCGTGGCGCCCAGGGCGGGCGCCGAGCCGGCCAGCGCCGAGAACTGGCCCTGCACCTCCTGGGCCTTGGCCAACAACCCGGCGAGCTTGTCCTCGAGGTTCGGATCGCGGCGTGCTGCCGGGCGCGCCGCATCCAGGTCGGACAGCACCTTGAGCGCCGCGCGCAGGGAGTCGAGCTCCTGCAAGCCACGCCGGGCGGTCTCCTGGGGTGCGGCCCCGCCGGCCACCTCGAGCGCCGCGCGGGAAATCTGCTGCGCCAGCGCCAACGCCGTACCGAGCGCGGAGACTTCCTGGGGCGGGGCACCCGCCTGCACGCGCGAGACGCTCAGCGCTTCGGCCAGCAGCACCAGCTCCGAGCCGGTGCGCCCGACGTTGCGCGCGGCGTCCTGCGCCCGGGCTGCACCGCCTTGCTGCGCCAGCAGCACGGCCACCTGCTTGTCAGCTCCTGCCAGCAGCGGCAGCACGGGGGCTACCACCTCGTTCAGGCCATGGGGCAGCAGCCCGCCCAGATCGGCCAGGGGTGCAGCCGGCTCGTCACGCAGCGCGCCCACGTGCTGCGTCAACCCCGCCAGGCTCTCCTTGAGCGCGGCGTGCGCGGCGCCCGAGCCGCCTTCGGTCATCCAGGCCGCCTGGGCCAGCCGCTCGGCCTGCACCTGCGCCTGCCCCACCACGGTGAGCCGCGCGGCATGCCGCTCGGAAGCCGCCAGCCCCGCCACCAGCACCCCCACCAGCAGCAGCACGCCCAGCCCGATCAGGGCGAGCAGCAGCCGTTGCCCCTTGGCCGGCGCGGGTGCTGCCGGGCGGGGCATCTCCAGCGTCGCGGGCCGGGAGGCGCGGTAGCGCTGCACCGCGGGCGTGTCCTGGAAGCTGCGCTCGATGTCCGAGGGCAGGCCGCTGCTGGCATAGACCGACGACGAGGCAGAGTCGGCCGCGGGCGGGCGCTTGCGGAACCGGTCGAACCATCCCATGTCGTCGTCCCTCGCTCGCCTTAACGCCGGCTGCCGCCCGTGGCGATGCCCAGGAAGGCATCGTTGGCCGCCAGCGCCGCCAGGTCGATCTCCAGCCAGACACGGTCCTCGACGTCGCGCCAGCGGCGCCGCGCAAAGGAAGGCTGCACGCCCGGAAGTTGCTCATCCGCACGCAGGTCCTCCGGGTGGCGCAACCCCACCAGGGCATCGACCCGCAGCGCGCACTGCGCACCCAGGCCCGGGTTCAGGCAGACGAGCCGAGCGCCGCGCGGGGCACCGCCCGCCAGCCGGGCGCCACGCCGGTGGCCGCCGAGAAAGGCCTCGAGATCAACCACTCCGTGCAAGTCCCCGCGCAGGTTGGCCACGCCCTGGAACCACGGCTGCGTGTGCGGCATCGGCATCACGCGCGCCTCGGTGTAGATCTCGCCCGCCTCGGCCAGGGGCAGCAGGTAGCCCACCTGCCCGGCCTCCACCGCCAGCCAGGCCCGGCGCTGGGGCTCCACGCCGGCCGTGCGCAAGCGCTCCAGCAGCCGCATCTGCAGCGCGCGCAACGCCTCGCGCCGCGCGGCAGGCCGCGCGCCCGAGGCGCCGCGGCGCAGCACCGAGGCCACGCTCACCCGAGCCCCCGGATCTTGGACAGCAGCACCTGCGCCTCCACCGGCTTGACGACGTAATCGCGCGCGCCCTGGCGCAGGCCCCAGACCTTGTCGGTTTCCTGATCCTTGCTCGAGCAGATGATGATCGGCACGGCTGACCAGCGCGGGTCGCGCGAGATCGTGCGCGTGAGATGAAACCCATTGCGCCCGGGCATCACCACGTCCATCAGGATGAGATCGGGCGTCTCCTCCTGCAGCAGCCGCAGCGCGTCGTCGCCGTTGAAGGCCGTGCGTACGACGAAGCCCTCGCGCCCGAGCAGCTCCGTCAGGTAGTGCACCTCGGTCTTGGAGTCGTCGACGATGAGGATCTTGCGAACGGGCATGCGCGGGGGGTGGTCGGTCGCTGCGGGCTGCGTGGCTAGGCGTCAGCCGCCTGGCGCGCGCGGGCGAAGCGATCGACCGCGCGCAGCAGCTGGTCCTTCGTGAAGGGCTTGGTGAGGTACTCGGCGCTGCCCACCATGCGCCCGCGCGCCCGGTCGAAGAGGCCGTCCTTGCTCGAGAGCATCACCACCGGCACACCCGCATGACGCGGGTGGCCCTTGATGATGGCGCAAGTCTGGTAGCCGTCCAGGCGTGGCATCAGGATGTCGCAGAAGATGAGATCGGGCGCATGGTCATGGACCTTGGCCAGCGCGTCGAAGCCGTCGTCGGCCAGCAGCACCTCGTGCCCGCCCTGGTGCAGGAAGAGCTCGGCGCTGCGCCGGATGGTGTTGCTGTCGTCGATGACGAGCACGCGCATGGTCAGCCGGTGCGCCTCAAAGCTGCACCATCTCGAAGTCGTCCTTGCGCGCCCCGCATTCCGGGCAGGTCCAGTTCATGGGCACATCGGCCCAGGCGGTGCCGGGCGCAATGCCGTGCTCGGGGTCGCCGGCGGCTTCGTCATAGATCCAGCCGCAGATCAGGCACATCCAGGT